>JBDRDG010000048.1:0-3216 GCA_043821045.1 Candidatus Omnitrophota bacterium
ATTGACTGGACAGATATTGCCGCTATCAAGACCAAAACTGACACCATCGCATGGGATGATGTTGTGGGGATTAAATCAAAGACTGATACGATTAACTGGGTAGATATTGCGGCGATTAAGGCGGAGACGGATAAGATTGCCGGCCTTATCGCCAAGGTAAATACGGTAAGCAGTAACCTTGATTCGCTGATTACCACGGTTGATAATATAAATACTACTGTAGGCGCAGGGACGGATACTTCCGGTTCGGATACACTTTATGGAAAAGTTTTGGCGGTTCGCGAAGATATCGAAGGCTTGGATATAAGCGGGGATAAATGGGGAAGCTATAGCGCAGTGGATATTATCGGTTATATCGATAGTTTAGAGGGTAATTTGGGAACGACGTCGGATACTGCCGGCAATAGCACGGTGTTTGGCAAGTTAGCTTTGGTGAATAGTTATATCGATAGTTTAGAGGGTTTAGTGGGCCAGGCTACCGATGCCGCAACCGCGAGCACGCTGTTTGGCAAAATAGCCGGGGTGTCGGGAGCAGGGGGCGCAGGCGGAACAGGCGGGGCAGACACCAGCCAAATAGAGGCGTTGATTGGAGCGGCGGCGGATTCGGCTGCGGCCGGGACGCTGTTTGGCAAGATTGCCAATGTAGCCGGTTTGGCCGGGGGTATAGCCACGGCTTCCAGCTTTGCTCAGAGCGCTTCTACAGCGGCGGAAAATATCCGCGCCGAGCTGGGGGCAGAGGGCAAGACCCAGACTGCCTATCAAGCTATCGAACGTTTAGGGAGTGTTTTAGCTGCCCTTAAAACCTCGGGTGAAGGGGTAACCGGCAGTGAAATAGATGTAGGAGCTATTGCCGCCGGAGTAGTTAACAGCCTAAGCGCCGCGGCAGCGCAGGAAGCAGAGGCCGCAGGTTTATCGGGAATCGCTTCCGGGCTTGAGGCAGGAAGCGCGGCCGAAGGAGACTTAACGGCGATACAAAATAAATTAGCCGAGATGGAAGCAATGCTTAAGATAATTTATGAAGTAACGAAAAAAGAGGATGAGAAACCAGTGGTTGAAAGTTGGTTTGAGGAATAAGAGGAACAAATACTAAATCCGAATATCGAAATGCGAAACAAATCCGAATATCGAAATGCGAAACAAATACTAAAGAAATACTAAATCCGAATATCGAAATGCGAAACAAATCCGAATATCGAAATGCGAAACAAATACTAAAGAAATACTAAATCCGAATATCGAAATAAATACGTATATAGAAATATGAAAAAATATGATTTAGAAGAAAGAACGTTTAAGTTTGCAGAAAAAGTAAGGGACTATATTGATAAGTTACCTAAAACTACTACAAATATTGAAATAGGCCGTCAGTTAGTTCGTTCCGCCGGTTCTGTGGGAGCTAATTATATTGAAGCAAACGAGTCTTTAGGCAAAAAAGATTTTTTGATGAGGATAAAAATCTCACGAAAAGAGGCTAAAGAAAGCAGATATTGGTCAAGACTTAGTAAGCCTCGGCAGGAAGAGGAAAAAACAAAGGAGTTTTTAACTAAAGAATCAACAGAATTAATGAATATTTTTGGGTCTATTTTACATAAATCAACATAATTATATTTCGTTTCGAATTTTTGTATTTCGAGATTGTTTCGAATTTCGGATTTCGCGCTTCGGATTTAAACTAATATGGGCAGATGGAAGGGGTTATTATTTGTAGGTTTTTGTCTTTTGAGCTTGAATTGTTATTCCCAGATCAAGCTGAACATTACTGCTTTTAACCCTTCCCGGGAAGAGGCGCAAGAAGTAGATGTGTGCCGGGAGTTACCCCCTGAATTTGCGCCTGAGGACGTTATCGACAGCGGAGAGTTAGAGATAAATTATGACGTCAGGAAATCCGTTTATTGCGTCGAGAAAAAAAAGGTGGATTTAAAGCCGCAGGAGCTGAGTAAATTTATCGTGGAAGTTTCCGACGTTTGGCGGCTTAAGGAGAAAGAACTTGGCTTTATCAGGCAATATACTCAAGGGTTGGTTGATTTATTGGCCGGTTCGGCAGTAGAAGAAATAGGGAAAGAATTAGGAGAAGATATAAAAACCCAATTGGATAAGATTATCGCCCGACAGGAGGAAGGTTTGCTTACGATTAGGGAACGAAGAGAAAATTACCGGCAGAGCTTAGACAGCTTAGCGAAGATCAATAAAGAAATCGCCTCCTTAGAGCTTATTGCCGTGAATAAGGGAGTGGTTCCTCAGGAATTTATTGAGCAGAGTAAGTTTTTAGCCGGTTTAGGAGAAGAAGAGTTTTTTTTGGATAAAGAAGAGCTGGAGGCGGTAAAGCTTAGCTTAAAAATAAACAACCCCGCTGACAGCAAGAAAGAGAAGTTCGCTTTTGTTTATTATCTGCCGCGGGAAATAAAGCCCGATGATGTATTACAGAAGGAAGATTTGGAATTAAAATACGATTTGGCGGAGAAATTATTTTATTTGTGCAAAGACCTCGATTTAGAGCCGCAGGAAAACAAAGTTTATAAGGTCGAGTTAAAGGACGTGTGGAAGATTGACTTAGAGAAGCTGAATATTTTTAGTGATTACGGGCAAAAAATGGCCGATCTTCTTAAGGGTGGCGGTGATTACTCCCTGGGGTTAGAACTGCGGGATGATATAATTGACTCTATCGCCGGGATTATTGCCAGTCAGAACAGAGAGCAAAGTTTGGAAATGCAAATCGGCGCGTTTCGCGACAATCTGAAGAGGATAGAGAAAATCAAAGATGATATCAGAAAATCAGAGAAATTGGCGCTTAAGATAGAGGCCGGCGGCAGGCAGGCGGGCAAACTTCTGAAGCAGACTTACCGGTCTTTATTCGGGATTATCCCCCTGCCCTCGGCGCAAACGGCATTTCGAATGATCTGGGCAGTTATTATTTTTCTGGGCATATTTGGCGGGTTATTTTTTATTATTCAGTATGTTCAAACTAAAAAGGTATCAAAATAGTCTTATTTTGAGGTAAAGAGCTTAAGTTGACAAAATCTTATGAAGTTGGTTGTTTTAAAAGAATACGGCCGGGTAGAAAGGGTACAGCAGAGCATCGTTAAGGTGAGCGGGTTTTCTTTCTGCGCGTTGGGAGGATTGGTAAAATTCGGCTATGGGACTTTAGGCTTAATCGTTGGATTTAAAGAAGATGAGGCAGCGGTACTTTTATTAAAAGAGAAAGAAAAAATCAGAAGG
>JBDRDG010000049.1:0-8007 GCA_043821045.1 Candidatus Omnitrophota bacterium
GGCTAAAAAAGAAAATACATCTTTAGAGGAAGCTTTTGATAAGGTAAGGGATTATTACATAAAAAGCTATTATGATGATCTGTCAGCGCTTGGCTTGCCTCCTGCCGACAGCGAGCCTAAGGCAACGGATAATATACTTCAAATGATAAAGTTTATTGAAACCCTTATCGCCAAAGGTGCCGCCTATGAAGTTGATGGCAGCGTTTATTTTTCCATAAGGAAATTCCCTGATTACGGAAAGCTGTCGGGGAAGAAAATAGATGATTTATTCTCCGGCGTAAGAATTGACAGAGACTTTTTAAAAAAAGACCAGCTTGATTTCGCTCTTTGGAAGAAAGCCAAAGATGATGAGCCGTATTGGGACAGCCCCTGGGGTAGGGGCCGGCCGGGATGGCATATTGAGTGTTCGGTTATGAGCTTAGAACACTTGCAAAGCGAGACTATCGATATCCATGGCGGAGGAAGAGACCTGGTTTTCCCTCACCATGAAAATGAGATAGCCCAGTCGCAGAGCTTTACCGGTAAACCCTTCGCCGCTTATTGGATACACCACGGCCTTTTAACGATTGACGGTCAGAAGATGTCTAAGTCCTTAGGTAATTATGTGACTATAAAGGAGCTGCTTTCTAAATACCCGCCGGATGTTGTGAAGTTTTTCTTTTTGCAGACGCATTATTCGCACCCGATAGATTTTAGCTGGGATACCATGCAGGAAAAGAAGAAAGCTTTGAGTAAAATGGTCAATTTTATTCAGGCCGTAAAAGAAAAAGAGGACAATAGGAGGTT
Source organism: Candidatus Omnitrophota bacterium (assembly GCA_043821045.1). Lineage (GTDB taxonomy): Bacteria > Omnitrophota > Gorgyraeia > Duberdicusellales > 4484-171 > JBDRDG01. Next base: position 787 of record JBDRDG010000049.1, read on the forward strand.
ATCAGCCCGGGACGGTTTAAATAAATCTTTTTCGGGTAAAGAACTTAAGGGTAAAATTGAGCAGGGGCGTATTGATTTTGAGAAGGCTATGGATGATGATTTTAATATGCCGGCTGCTGTGGCGGTTTTATTTGATATTATAACTGTTTGCAATAAGATTTTGCACGATACCCATATTAATGATGAACATCTTGCCTGTCTTGTGTGCGGGCGGGAAACTATTGAGGAATTCTGCAAGAGAGTTTTTGGCCTGACCCTTGAAGATTCCGGTTTGGATATTTCCCAAAGATATAAAGAGATGGTTGACCGCCGGGAAGAATTTCGCAAGAAGAAGATGTATAAGGAAGCTGATCAGATAAGACGAGAGCTCCAAGAGGAAGGTATAATTCTTGAAGATACCAAGGGCGGGGTTAAATGGCGAAAAAAGTTATGATAGAAAAAGGCGTTAAGAAAATTAAACCGCGAAGAGCGCGTGCGGTTTTTATTACCTTTGAAGGGGCGGAAGCAAGCGGTAAAAGCAGCGTCATTTCATTTTTAGAGAGGTGTTTTAAGGGGAGGAATTTTAAGGTCGCTGTATTCCGCGAGCCGGGGTCGACAAAAGTAGGCGAGAAAATCCGGCGTATCCTCTTGGATAAAAACAATAGGAATCTCAGCCGTCACACAGAACTCCTTTTGTATTTAGCGGCAAGGACTCAGCTTATTGAAGAAAGATTAAAGGCGGCGTTTGAAAAATACGATTTTGTTATCTGCGACCGTTTCTATGACTCAACTCTTGTTTATCAAGGTTATGCCTTGGGGTTAGGCAGTATAGTCGAAGAAGCCGTCAATCTCTTTAGCCTTGGAATTGAGCCTGATCTGACGGTTATCCTTGACACAAATGTAAGGAAGTCTCTCGGCCGGGTTAATAATCCCGACCGCATAGAATCACGTTCCTATGTTTTCCACCGCCGCCTTAAAGAGGGATACAGAAAATTAGCCGCCAAGCATACCAAAAGGATTCGCTTGGTCAACGCCGATAAGAAATTGGACAGTTTATGTTATGATGTAGAGAAAATCATCTCTGATTTTGTATGGAAAAGAAAGAAAGTAAAATTATAGAGTATTTCCACATACTTAAAAAGCACGGCCGCCTTGAGTCCAGTTATCTCTTTGCCGGCGACAATTTAGATTTAGTTATTACCGTCGCTAAATTGATTAACTGTTCGTTTAGCGATTATTTCTGTGATTCTTGTGACGATTGCCTTAGGATAGAAAAAAAGATACATCCCGATATATTTACTATCCTTCCCGGGAAGGGCAAAATAAAGATTGAAACTATCCGTGAGGCCCAAAGATTCCTCTGTCTAAAAAGTTTTCAGGCGAAGAAGAAAGTCCTTATCGTTGATTCTGCCCATTGTCTGAGCAAGGAGGCTGCCAGCGCCTTTTTAAAGACGCTTGAGGAGCCGCCGGCTAATTGCTGTATTATTCTTGTCTCCGGCCGCACTGACCTTATTTTATCAACGATACTCTCTAGGTGCCGCAAGGTATATTTGCCTTATAATCAACAGGTCGATGATTCGTTAGATAAAGAGATTATTGAGTTTCTTAAGAACGGCAGGTTATATATAAACGACCGGGAGTATCTTTCGTCGTTTTTATTGCGCTTGATACGCCTTTTAAGAGATTGTTTGGTATCGGATATTTACAAAAAAACAAATAAATTGATAAATGAAAATGATTATGAGATAATCCGGGATTTAAATTTATCCGGAGCTAGCGCCGGCAATAAATTGGAGGGCATACTAAAAATATACACGGCCATTGAGAATATTAATGTTAATTTAGCCTGTAACTTATTAGGATTGATTTTTGCTAAAGGCTGACCCAGCGTATATCGTTATTAAGTCAGGCTGTTGACATGGAGGACAATATGAGAAGCGCGGTAGTGAGGTTAAGAGAAACAGGTAATGTCGGTACCTATGTGGTGCCAGAGGATGTGGGCGTTAATGATTGTGTTATTATCGAAGCCGACCGGGGGTTGGATTACGGGGAAGTTTTAGAAATTCATGATAACGTTGAGAACGTATCCCCGCGCGGCATACTAAGAAAAGTAACCGAAGAGGATTTAAAAACGATAGAGGAAAACAAAAGTAAGGCAAAGGAAGCCATAGACCTCTGTTGCCAGAAAATCGAGGAGCATAAACTTTCCATGAAATTAGTCGAGGCGGAGTATTCCTTTGACAGGAAGAAAATCAGTTTTTATTTTACCTCCGATGAACGGATTGATTTCAGAGAATTGGTAAAAGATTTGGCTAAGATTTTTAAAATAAGGATAGAGATGAGGCAGATCGGCGTAAGGGACGAGACTCGTCTTTTCGGCGGGATAGGCCCTTGCGGGAAGGGGTTATGTTGTTCTACCTTTCTGAAGAATTTCGAACCGGTAAGCATTAAAATGGCCAAACAACAGAAGCTGCCTCTCAATCCTTCAAAGATTTCCGGTATATGCGGCCGGCTCATGTGCTGCCTTTTTTATGAACACAAGCATTATCATGAAATGCTGAAACAACTGCCGAAAGAGGGAGAAAATATAGATACCAAAAACGGCCCGGCCAAAGTAGTGGCTGTTAACGTGTTGAAAGGGCTGGTAACTTTGGAATTCGATGACGGCCATATTGATAAGGTTGTTTTTGGCGAAGAAGAGAATCGTTAAGTATCTTAAATCAAAGGTGTATGACACCCCTTTTTTAGCGACTATTTTAAAGGGATTATAAAATGAAGAAATTTTACCTTTCTACGCCGCTTTATTACGTCAACGCCGCTCCGCACATCGGGCACGCTTATACCAACGTGATTAGTGATTGCACGGCTAGATTTAAACGCCTGAAGGGAGATTCGGTTTTTTTCCTTACCGGTACCGATGAACACGGCGAGAAAGTCAAGAAAGCGGCCGAAGGCTGTCGTGAGGACGTTGAGGGATTTGTCGATAGAGAATCCGGCAGGTTTAAAGACCTTTGGAAACATCTAAACATCTCTTATGATTTTTTCATACGTACCAGCGCCGAATTTCATAAAGAGACCGTTGGTAAAGTTATAAAAATTCTTTATGATAAAGGAGATATTTACAAAGCTGATTACCGCGGCTTTTACTGTATGTCCTGTGAATCGTTTTGGACGGAGTCGCAGGTAAAAGAGGCGGGCGGTTGTTCTCTCTGCGGCAGAGAGGTTGAAGAAATCGTTGAGGAAAACTTTTTTTTTCGCCTTTCAAAATATGAACAGTGGTTAAAGGACCATTTGAAAAACAATCCTGATTTTATAAGGCCGGCGATAAGATACAACGAAGTCGCGGCTTTCCTGGAAAAGAACTCTTTAGCCGATCTTTGTATATCGCGCCCCAAGAAAAGGGTTTCCTGGGGGATAGATTTTCCCTTGGACGGAAATTTTGTCGTATACGTATGGTTTGACGCTTTGCTTAATTATATAAGCGGCGTTAAATTCGGCGTTGATAACAGCGAATTTAAAAGATGGTGGCCGGCAGACGTGCATTTTATCGGAAAAGATATACTTAGGCATCACGCGATTTTCTGGCCGATAATGCTGCGCGCTCTCGATCTTGAGCCGCCGCGCACTATTCTCGCCCACGGCTGGTGGAAAGTGGATGAAGAAAAAATATCCAAGTCAAAAGGCAACATCGTTAATCCTTTGGAATTAACCGGGATAATAGGAGTCGATGCTTTTCGCTATTTCCTCTTGAGGGAAGTTTCTGTCGGCATGGATGGAAATTATTCATGGCCGGTGATTGTCAACCGGATTAACAGCGATTTGGCCAATGATTTAGGCAATCTTGTTTTCCGCGTCCTTAATATGAGTGAAAAGTACTTTCAAGGCAGGATTGAATATCCTAAAGAGTTTATTTTCCAACCAGTCTTCGCGGGAAGCGATTTTTGCCGCAATTATGTAAACAACATGGACAAGTTAGATTTTTCTTTTGTCTTGAAGGGGTTGTGGGAATTTATCAATACAATGAATAAGTCTATAGAGGATAAAAAACCATGGGCCCTCTGGAAGGAAAAAAGGATTGACGAGCTGCGTTGTTTAATCTGGTCTCTTCTCGAAGGAATAAGAATAATCGCGGTATATATATACCCTTTTATCCCCGAGAGTTCATTCTCTATCCTAAAACAGCTGGGGCGTGGAGTGAATGAAAACAGCCGTCTTTCTCTGGACGACTTGGCGCTATCTAAAGAAGGCTTTATTATTAACAAGGAAGGACCGCTTTTCCCGCGCATAGATGTTAGTTGATAGCCACTGTCACATAAATTCTTTCCCGGAAGAAAGAATAAAAGATATAATTTTCCAGGATAAAGAAGATTATTTATTTATTGATGTAAGTATCGATCGCGATACGGCCGCTAAATCCCTGTCGATATCCGGCAGGAGCGACTGTGTATATACTTCGTTGGGATTTCATCCTTTTAGCGCGCAGTCGTGGCGGGAAGATACCGTGATTTTCTACCGCCGCCTTATCGATGAAAACAAGAAAATAGTCGCTATCGGCGAGGTGGGTTTGGATTATAAGAGTAATACAGGTTTCAATGAGCAGAGAGATATTTTCGTCGAGTTTATCATCCTGGCTAAAGAGTATTCTTTGCCTCTGGTCGTGCATAACCGCTGGCAGGACGATTTTATTCTTAATATTCTCGATGAACATTTTGACAGCTATGAAAAAATTGTCTTTCACTGTTTTTCTCAGGACAAAAATTTCCTCGCGCGTATCTTAGATAAAAAGGGGCATGTTTCCTTTTCTTTAAATGTTTTAAGGCAAAATAAAAAGATCAAAGAATCCTTAGGTGCTGTTTCTTTGGATAACCTTCTCCTTGAAACTGATTCTCCCTATATGAAGGTAAATAATATTGCTTCTTCTCCTTTAGATATAGGTAAGCTTTACGATTTTATCGCTAAAGAAAAAGGAGTACCTCAAGAGCGGCTCTGCCAGCTGGTTTCTGCTAATGCCAAAAGAGTATTTGCCATATAAAATGAAGCGGTTATGAGGCGGAAAATAGTTATTTTAAAGATAAAAGAGTATGACAGGGATCTTATAATAGAGAAGGTAAGTAAGGCTTTAGATTCGCATTTTCCTATAGACAGTTATTTTAAGAAAAAGAAAGTCCTTCTTAAGCCAAATCTTCTTACCGGCCTCGACCCTTCTTACGCGATCACTACCCACCCGGTGTTTATCGAAGCGGTAGGAAGAATTTTTAAAGATAAGGGGTTTGATGTTTGTATCGCTGATAACCCCAGTGTGTTTTACACGGAACACAGTATAAGTTCGGTATACCGCGATACAAAAGTTGAGGATATAGCCCGTCAAAATGATTTTAAACTTCTCTATCCCGATAACGTTTATACCGAAGAGGATATTCCATTTTCCTGGTGGGTGAAAGAATTCCCTCTTGTGAACATGCCCAAATTAAAAACGCACGCCCTTACTGTCCTGACCGGCGCCGTAAAAAACCTCTATGGTTGTATAAGCGGCACCTATAAAAGTTATTTGCACAAGAAATATCCCACAACTGACCAATTTATTCCGATTATTCTAAAACTTTACCGTTTAATCAAACCGGCCCTTAATATTGTTGACGCTGTTGTTTCCCTTGAAGGTGAAGGTCCGGCGCGCGGCGGTAAAGCGAAAAAAACCGGATTTATCGTAATCGGCGACGACGCTCTTTGTGTTGACTTTTGCGTAACTTCCCTTATAAATTTAGAGCACGATAAAAATCCTTTGATTAAACGCGCTCGCGAGCTTGGTATGATCGATATCGATTCTTTTGATATCGTTTCAGAAGTTGGTAGTCGTGATATCTCTCCTTTTAAGCTTCCATCGCGGTTTATTATTAATAAAATTCCTTCTTTTTTATTAAAACCGCTTCCTTTTCTTTTTAAGTTGAGTCCAAAGATAAAAAAGGTAAAATGTGTTGGCTGCGGTGACTGTATCGCTGTCTGTCCGAAAAAGGCGATAGCAAAAGATAAAGGTAATAAAGCGGTTATAAACCATAGCCGCTGTATTTTATGCCTTTGTTGTTATGAAGTTTGCCGTTACAACGCCGTCTATTTAGACAAAAGTTTTCTATTGAAGCTGATAAGCCATGGAAGGTAGTTTGTTTTTTCAAAAAGGACGTTTGTTTTATCTTGACCAGAGATTGCTCCCTCTGCGTGAAGTCTACCGCGAATGCGCGAATTTACAGCAAGGATATCGCGCGATTAAAACCCTCGCCGTGCGCGGCGCTCCTTTAATCGGAGTTTTTGCCGCTTATACTGCCTATATAGCGGCAAAGAATTTCAAGGCTAAAAATGAAGGGCAGTTTCTTGCTCTCTTTGATAAGGCCGTTGGTTATCTAAAAAGTTCCCGTCCCACCGCCGTTAACCTTTTCTGGGCTTTAGACAGGGTAACCGCTGCTGTTTGTGGAGAAAGAGGTAAAGGCATAGAGAGGTTAAAAACGCATATATTAAAAACGGCAAAGATGATTCATCAGGAAGATAAACTGCTTTGTTCGCGCATGGCGAAGGCGGGAGTTAAACTCGTAAAAAGCGGCGATACGATTTTGACCCATTGTAACGCCGGAGCGTTAGCTACCGCCGGCGAAGGCACGGCATTAGCTGTTATTTACGAAGCGCATCGTCGCTACAGAAATATAAAGGTGTATGCTGATGAGACAAGGCCGCTGTTACAGGGCGGGCGTCTTACCGCCTGGGAGTTAGCCAGAAGGGGAGTTGATGTAACAGTTATTTGCGACAATATGGCGGCGTATCTACTGCGGCAGAAAAAAATCGATAAGATTTTCGTCGGCGCCGACAGGATAACCAAGTCGGGGGATACGGCTAACAAAATCGGCACGTACAGTTTAGCTGTCTTGGCGAAATATCATAAAGTCCCTTTTTATGTCGTCGCGCCTTTTAGCACCTTTGATTTATCTATATTTTCCGGCAAAGATATTCCTATTGAGGAAAGAAATCCTGACGAAGTAAGGAAAGTTTTAAATAAGGTCTATATCGCTCCGAAGAAAATAAAAGTTTATAATCCCGCTTTTGACGTCACCCCTTACAGGCTGATTTCGGCGATTGTTACCGACAGAGGCATAATTTACCCGCCGTTTAGGAAGAATATAGAAAAGATGATGAGATAAACCAGCCGGCGTTTTTTCTTAAGAAATATTGCCATATATTTTTTCAATAATAACAGTCTGC
>JBDRDG010000050.1:0-12076 GCA_043821045.1 Candidatus Omnitrophota bacterium
GGGTGGCTAAGATTAAAACTTAACCTGCCGTCATTGGTAAGAATCAAAAGGCCTTCCGAATTCTTATCAAGACGCCCGACGGGAAACACCCCTTTAAATCTATCCGGTATATAATCAGCCAGGCTGCGAGATGCGAATCTGTCTTTTAAAGTAGCCGTTACTCCTTTCGGCTTATAGAACACAAGATAAACATATTTCTTTTCTTTTATAACTTCACCTTGAACTGTTACTTTATCGCCACTAGCGACATTATACCACGGTTGATTAATCTCACTGCCGTTAACCTGAACTTTCCCCTTTTTGATCATCTCATCGGCTTTCCGCCGCGAAGCAAAGCCGGAGCGTGATATAAACAAATTAAGGCGCATGGACTTTAACAAAAACCTCCCCGTTATCGTTCACGTCGTAAGGAACAACCCCCAGTATTTTCCCCAGGCCGATGCGCCCCTTAAAATTGACCCGCAGGTAATTTTCGGTGTATCCGACTGTATATTCCCCTTTATGTTCTTCGGCGACCATCCAAAGGTTCTTATTAATAAAATTTTTCTTATATGATAAGGAAAGTTCTCTGTTTAACTCTTTCAATGTATCAACCCGCCGTTTTATATCTTCCTGCTCCCTCAAGCGCATTCCGTCAAAAAAGGTTTTATCGCGGGGAGAAAATCTAAAAACGTGCATTCGCATTGGCCTTATAGCTCTGAGAAACTTAAGCGTGTTATTAAAACACTCTTCTGTCTCGCCGGGAAATCCCACGATAATATCACAGCTAAGCGCGGCCGCCGGCCTGACCGTTCTGATTTTTTCGGCAATATCATAATACATTTGGGTTGTCTCTTTTTTATTCATCATCTTAAGAACGTTGTCGTCACCGCTTTGAAACGGCAGGTGCAAGTGAGGACACAGCTTCTTATCTTTGTAAAGCGAGATTAATCTATCATCAATACTGTAAGGCTCAATAGAACTCAGGCGTATCCGGCCCAGGCCGTCAATACTTAACAGCTCACTTACAAGAGAGAATAAATCATAAGGCGGCAGGAATCCCTGTCCGTACAAGCCTAAGTTTGTTCCGCAAAGGACAATTTCCTGGTAATCAGCGATAAGGGCTTTAACTTCTTCCGTGACATCATGTTTATTTCTGCTCGTCGGCTTCCCCCGTATATGGGGTATCTTACAAAAAGCGCACATATTATTACAACCGTCCTGCACTTTGATAAAGGCACGGTGGTTAAAAAACCGGCTTATTTTAAGAGACCAGACGTTTTTATCGGATGGCTTCTCCCCCATAACTATATCGGGAAGGAGATGTTTTTTGCTCTGAGGTATTATATAGTCAACATTATACGGCAATATCGAATCGCTGTTAAACTCTGCCAAGCATCCTGCCACGGCAATTTTCGCCTGAGGATTTTCCTTTCGCGCCTTAACAACAGCCTGTTTAGATTTAGCATCGGCCTGCTGTGTAACCGTACAGGTATTTATCACGTAAAGATCGGCTTTACCGGAGGTAATAACACAATCGTATTTTATAAACTTCTCGGCCAAAGCCTGCGTTTCATACTGATTAACTTTACAGCCTAAGGTAAAAAACTTAACTTTCATAGATACCTCTGTCACAGCGAAAAGATCAAGGCTTAATCATTTTCTTTCCGGCGGATACCTCTAGAGAAGGAGAATCAAATCTATCTAAAATGTCTCTTATCATGCCGGCAGCGAAAATAGCCGCCGTCTCAGACCGTAATATATTTAAAGATAAACTGACCGCCGCGAACTCCTCCTGCTTCAATGCCATTATCTCTTGCGGCGACAAATCTCCTTCCGGACCGACAATTATTAAAACTTGCCGATGGTGTTTTTTAACCGAGCTATATATGTCCGCTCCCCCTTTTTGAGCAAACAGCCTTAGGTCGCAAGGCCTTTTTATCAGCTGATTAAAAGCAAGACTCTCCTCTATTTTAGGCAGCCAAAGCCTATCCGACTGACGGGCGGCCTCGATAATTATCCTCCGCCAGCGTTCTATTTTCTCACCGCCTGTTTTAACAAGAGATCGCGACGCTATAAAAGGAATAAATGCTGACACACCCAGTTCAGTCGCCTTTTGCAAAATATAGTCTATTTTACCTTCACGCATAAGGGGAAAACCTAAAATAACTTCCCGCGGCTCTTTCTTTTCGCTACGCTCTAACTTTTGCCGTTTTAAAACTATCCCTTTTTTACTTAAAGAGATAATCAGAAAACTAAACTCCCTGCCGCAGCCGTCAAAAACAGATATACTCTCTTTCTTTTTAAGGCGCAAGATGTCACTGAACCTATGTATGTAATCCTTGCCTTTTAATTCCAATTCATCTTTTATTAACCCCGGTTCTAAATACAATCTTACTTTAGACATATTAAATTCTTTCGGATGAAACTCCCCACAGCAAACTACGAGACATCCGCTAGTTATAATGTCCGATTAATCGCTTTCCTTCTCGGAGAAAACATCGGCGGAAAATTTGTAAATTTTGGCATCTTTATCCATATAGGCGTTAACAGGAAGGCCTGCCTTTTGACAGAGATGTTCGAGAAAAGTCTTCCTGTCCCAGCCGTATTCAGTAGGAACCTGCGGCAGAAGGAGGCCGGAATGAAACCCTTTCTGTATGATTAACCCGTGTTTACCTACTTCTATCTCTTCCAAAGCGCCGACCGTCTCAAACGGTGTCATCACCGATATCTCTATAGAGATACCGGCTAATTCATCGTATTGAACCGGCGCGAAGCGCGGGTCGTGTAAAGCGGAGTCAACGGCGACTTTAGATACCGACTCATAAAGCGGCATATCGGCGACTATCCTGCCGATACAGCCCCTTAACTGGTTATCTTTCTTTAAAGTGACAAAAACCGCCCGGTTTTCTTTTAATCTTTCGGAATTAACCGAAATTTTCGGATACTTACCGCTTTTAAGATATTCTTCCAAAGTTTTGCGCGCGATTGTAATAAGCCTATCTTTTTCTTCTCTGCTCAAATTCATCGTATCCTCCTGGTCATTATGAGAATTTATCCGGTAAGCAACAGCGCTAAGATATCCCACGACTTTTGATTTATCGGGGCCGCTGTCTCCTGAATTGGCATAAGTAATTTTCTCTATCTGGCCGCCCTCTTTTTTAACATAAAGAATAAAGGTTATAAGCGGCAGTATTCCGCAGGCCTTTTGTTCTCCCGCTTTAAGACTATCCCAAAACCAGGCAGCGTCGAGATTCTCGATATGTTCGATTGTTTCGGAATCAATTCTTACTGCTTGCTCATAGGGATGGTAATGGGACAAATCAGTTGAGACTACAAAAAGGATTCTTTTTTCTTTGGTTAAATAAGAAAAATATTGAGCCAACTCTTTCATCTGGCCAAAATTCAGCTTCCCGAATATTACCGGGACTATTTTACAATCAGGCAAAACTTTCTTTATAAAGGGAAGCTGAACTTCCAGACAGTGTTCTTTCTGGAAAAACCCCGGTTCAAGATTAACGAACGAAAGCTTTTTAAATCTTGCCGCTAAGCCATGATCTACCTCTAACTTCCCGAGAGGGGTATCAAAGGCGCCTTGACGATAAACTGCAATACCTTCAAAATAATAACGGTGGCTTGGACCGAGAAGTATAACTGTATCAAACTTATTTTTATCGATGACGTTAAAACCAGAGGCGGCAATTTTCCCGGAATAAATATATCCGGCGTGCGGCGCGATAATACCTAAAACATCCCCCTCGAGATCGCCAAAACTCTCCCCTTCTAATAACCACTTATCAATCATACTGTCTAACAAAGAGGCGTCCTGGGGGTAAAAAGATCCGGCGAACTCACAGTCTTTTACCTCTTGCGAGTAACTATTACTCGCGAAAATAGAAACAACCATACAAAATACGACACATTTTATCTTAACCATATTTCCGGCAATTTTTTATTATGTAAAAGCGGATCCGGCGCTATCGCTTACTTTTAAACAGGCTGATTATAGATCGCCGTCGTTGGTCAGAGAACAAATCAAACGATCGTTTTCGGATATCTTGGCGAAATTCATTTAGCGATTTGGTTCAAAGCCTCATCGTTATACTCAACACTATTCCGAAAGTCCTGGACAAAGTTAAAAAGATAGGCGGTAGGTGTCTCTTTTAAAAATAAGATGTATTCTTTATTATAATCAAACTTCGGAGCATAACGCTCGGCCTCCTCTGGCTTAGTCCATTCGGGACTGGTCTGAGAAATTACACAAATATTTTCTCCAACGAGGGGGCTATACTTCCACTCTTGAATATCTTTTTTAACCTGGAATTCAAATATTGTAAACACAACACTTTCCTCCCACTTGGTGTTTGATATGCTCACGGGATGCGACTTCAATAATACTCCGGCCAAGACACAGTCTGCTTCCTTACGCTGCTGATCCGATGAAACATCAATACGCACGGCATAAATCGAGTTTACAAACGAAAAAGAGATAAAAAAAATAATCAGAAGTTTGTTTTTCACAAGACTCCTCCTTTCATGTAAACCTCCACACTTTATTAAATAACAACCGGCCTCTTCCACAAAACCATCGGATCCTAAGCCGGCAGAGGGATTTGAACCCACGACCTACTCTTTACGAAAGAGTTGCTCTACCAACTGAGCTATGCCGGCAAAAAAGAGTAGTTTGACATATTAGTGTAAGAAAAGATTCTATACGATTGTAGCAAAAATACATGCTCATCTCAACAAAAATTACACGAAAGAGGAACTGACCTCATCAGAGAACAAATATCCTTTCTTGGTAAGGGCGATTTTACATATCTTCCCTCGTTTTCGCGATATTTTAAGCAGCCGCTTCTTTTTAAATTCATCAATAACACTCTCATTTATCAGCTCAAAAAAATCAAATCCGGTTTTATTTTTAAATTCCCTAAAATCAATGCCTTGCTTTAACCTTATCTGCAAAGCGGCTAATTCCTTTGCCCGCCTGATCGGATATAATTTTTCTCTGAAAATTGTTCTTGTCCTGTTTCTCCCGCACCTATCTATATATTTTCTGATATCGCTTATATTTCTTCTCCGCACCTGCCCGATGGATGAAACCGCCGAAACCCCTAATCCGAGATAAGATTCCTGCTGCCAGTAACGCGTATTGTGTAAACAAGCATAGCCTTTGCGAGCGAAATTAGATACTTCATACTGTTCAAATCCTTTTTGCGGCAGGAAATCCAAGGCAAAAGAGTACATATCGGCTGTTTCTTTATCACAAATATCCCTCTTTAGCTTATAAAAAGGCGTACCGGCCTCCGGCGTTAAACAATATATCGACAGGTGTTTTAGGGGAAGTTTAACAGCGCGCGATAACTCTTCCCGCCATTGGCTTAAAGTCTCACCCGGCAGGCCATATATCAAATCAATACTTATATTATCAAAACCGTACTGTTTAGCTAAACTTACCGCCTTGATTCCGTCACCAGCAGTATGGATACGTCCTAATTTCTTTAGCTTTCCGTCATAGAGAGACTGTATGCCGATACTTATCCTATTTATATTATATTCGCGGAACGACTCTATCTTTCCCCTCGATAAACTCTCGGGGTTAGCCTCAACCGTATTTTCAGCCGATTGATTAAAAAAAACTCTTAACGACCGGCATAATTTGTCTAACAAATCCTGATCTAACACCGTAGGCGTCCCGCCGCCAATGTATATTGTGCTGATTTTTGTGTTTATTTTTCCTATCTCTTCCGATAGAATATCTATATATTCGGCAGCCAGGTTATATTCGTATATAACACTGCAAAAATCACAGTAAGGACATTTTCTCCGGCAGAAAGGTATGTGGATATAAAGGCCGGTACTCGTTAAAATATTATATTAACCATGGATAAATTAGTCTACCTTATAAATTGCCCGCCCGGCTGGACTAAAACCGCGCCGCTCGGCCTTGAATACATAAAACAATACCTGGCCAAACACGGCATTAAAACAAAAATAATCGACTTTAATATTTTAACACACAACTTACTGGCTTTGACGAAAAATAGCTGGCTATCTTTAAACCGTCATATGGAAGAAAATATTTTTTCTCTTATACAAAAAAAATACCCCGATACAATCAAAAATCTTGTAAACGAAATAGATAACGCCTCTTTAGTCGGTATATCCGTGTTCAAAAGAAACCGCTCCTTTTCTTTCTCCTTAGGCGGAATAATTAAAGACAAGTATCCCGAAACACCCGTAGTATTCGGCGGCCCGGAAACTCTCTTTATGAAACTGCGCCGGGAGAATTTCCTTAGCCGATTCAACTGGGTGATCGGCGAAGGAGAAAAAGGGCTTAAACAAATGATCGCTTGTAATAAACGCGGTCTTATTGAACATGAAGAATTAGACGACCTTGACCAGATTCCCTTCCTTGAATTTGACGGAACAGATCTTAACAGTTACAGCCAGTTTATCCCCTTGTTATCCAGCCGCGGCTGTATAAAAAAATGCCGCTTCTGTACCGAACACCTTTTATACAAGAAATTCCGCCAGCACTCGCCCCAATACATCGCCGACCAAATAGAATATTTAGGCAAAAAATATAACCGCCGCGACTTTTCTTTCCAAGATTCCCTTATCAACGCCCGTCTCGATTGGCTGCATCGCTTCTGTTCACTAATCATAAAAAGAAATCTTAAAATAAGCTGGGACGCTCAAGTTATAATCAGAAACGATTTTCCTCTTGAGATGGCGAAACTCTTGAAAAAAAGCGGTTGTTTTAACCTCTTTGTCGGATTAGAAAGCGCCTCGGATAATGTTTTGGAGAATATGGATAAAAAAATAACCTCCCAGGAGGCGATAACCTTTTTTACTAATCTTAAAACAGCCGGTCTCCACTTTGAAGTAAGCCTTATCTTCGGATATCCGGGAGAAAGTGACAACGATTTTAACACAACGGTTAGATTTATCATAGAAAACAAAAATATTATCCCTAAAATTGCCCAGGTCAATCCTTTCGTTGACTACTTTGCCAAAGAAGAAAATGTCGCGGCGGAAGCGATTAAGCGAGTGGATAAATTCATCGCCATCATCAATAAAGAAAAAATACCTTTCACTAAATCGTTCATTAACAACCTGACATATTCATTTAAAAAACCGGGTCTTATGCCAGAAATTAGTCTAAACACATTTAAATCCGCGCGTCAACCATGAATATAAAATTAATAAATACTCAAAGAGTTCTCTCCCCCACGGCCATGACCTTAGGCGATTACGCTGTCAATCCCTATCGCGGCTGCGAATTCGCCTGTATCTACTGTTACGGCAAGTTAGCTAAAAACATTGAGAAAAATCCCGGCGCGGTTTGCGTCAAAATCAACGCCGCCGACATTCTTGAAAAAGAGTTAAAATACAGAAAAATAAAAAGAGTTGTTCTCGGCACAAGCTGCGAGTGTTTTACCTACGCCGAACTGCGCTTTTCGATAACAGAAAAAATAATCGCCCTTCTTAATAAAAACGCCGTCCCCTTTATCATCCTTACGAAATCATCCCTGATTGAGAAATATCTGCCCCTGATTAAGCGAAGCCGCGACAAAAAGATATTCTTCACATTCAATTTCGCCTCTGAGGATATAAAACGCCTTTTAGAAAAAAGATCCCCATCCCTGCTAAAGAGGCTTAAAACACTCGCGGCGATAAAAGAGATGAAAATACCGTTAAGAGTCCATATCGGCCCGTTTATCCCCTATTTATCCGATCTGGAAAAAATATTTGGCATGGTAAAAGATGTTAGCGATGAGATAAACCTTGAAATCTACCACAGCAAAATGGGCAATTTCAACAAAGTCATAGGGATAATAAGAAACTGGGATAAATCCATAGCCGATAAGATTAAAGCTATTTACAAAGATAGAGATTCTTATTATAATTTCTCTGAAAACCTGCGGGATAAGCTTAAAAAACTTAACCGTGCTTACCGCTATAAAATATATTATATCGTACCGGAATTCGATACCTTCTATGATTCAAGAATAAACTATGAACAACCCCTTGTTTAGCGTCATTATCCCCGCGTTCAACCGTGCCGCTTTCTTAAAGATATCTGTTGAAAGCGTGTTAAACCAGACTTTGAGCGATTTTGAACTCATAATTATCGACGACGGCTCTACCGATAAAACAGAAAAAACGATAAAAGAAATGAAAGATAAACGGATAAAATACATAAGTCAACCCCACGGCGGCGTATCTTCCGCCCGGAATAAAGGTTTACTGGCGGCAAAGGGTAAACTCATCTCTTTCCTTGACTCCGACGACCGTTTTCGCAAGACAAAACTTGAGATCACTTATAACTATATACAAAAGTTTCCCCAAATTAAGATATTCCATAGCAATGAAATCTGGTATCGAAACGGCAGTATCTTAACCCAGAAAGAGTACCATAAAAAACCTCAAGGCGACGTATTCAGTCAAGCTTTGCGCCTCTGTTGTATAAGCATCTCCGCCGCCACAGTGTTAAAAGAAGTTTTTGACGAGACAGGCCTCTTCGATGAAACCATGGAAGTTTGCGAAGATTACGACTTCTGGCTGCGGGCAACGGCTAAATACCATGTAAAGTTAATACCGCAAGCCCTCACCTTAAAAGAAGGCGGCCACTCCGACCAGCAGTCAAAGAGATTTCCTGCCATGGATAAATACAGGATATACTCAATAAATAAGCTGCTGCAATCTAACCGCCTGACTGAAACGCAGAGGGAAGAAACGATAAAGGAACTAAAACGAAAGTGCGCCATATACATAAACGGCGCCGCTAAACGCAGGAAATTTAACGAAGTCAAGTATTATACTGAGTTGATTGAGAAATTACACAAATAATCATGTGGTCCGGATTAAAACAAACTATCGAAGAAAAGTTTAACTTTAAACTTAATAAAAACCAGTTTAAAGAGATAAAACGGCTCATCTACGAGATCAACCGCCGCGAGAATCTAACAGGCGATAAGATCATCAATACTGTTGCCTTTGACACAACGATAAACAGAATCAGCGGCCGCAATAAATTCTTCCGGATAAAAGATAATTTAATCAAAATGCGTTTTCCTCTAACGCGCGCGCGCCAGACTATAGATACTAAACAAGTTTTTCTTGCCGAACTGAAAACGCCGCTTGAAAATAATGCCCGCGGCTGCAGTCCATTTAAACCGGAGAAAATCTTTATCGAAAAAAGTGCCGCCAACAGTTACCTCGCCGGTAAATTCACGCGTTTTTTCCCCGAGACTCCTATAGAAGAACTAAATTATTACGGTGAACATTTAAAAAAACAAAAATACTCTCTGGAGGATTTAAAAAAACCCTATGTCTTTATTGTTAACGAACAGTGGGACTTCATCAAACCCTGTCCCTGCACAAAAGAGCATCTCGGCTGTAACTATTGGATATTCAATCTAGGCATGGGCTGCCCCTTTGACTGTTCATACTGTTTTCTTCAACAATACTCTAATTTCCCCGGTATAGTCTTACCATCTAACCTTGACGTTTTCTTCAACCGTTTTGACAATTTCCATAAAAAAATAGGCCGGCCGATAAGAATCGGAACGGGCGAATTTTCTGACTCTCTTGCTTTAGACTATATTACTGATTACGCCGGCCAATTAATCAACTTCTTTAAAACTAAGCCGGTATATTTTGAGCTTAAAACTAAAAGCCCCAATATCGACAATATAAAGGAAATTAACGGCGAAAAGAACATCGTTATCTCATGGTCATTAAACCCTCAGACAATTATCGACAGCGAGGAAATAGCTACTTCTTCCCTTATCGCCCGTTTGGAAGCGGCCCGACAGATGCAAAAACAAGGATTCTCGTTAAGCTTTCATTTCGACCCGATAATCTACTCGCCTGACTGGAAAACCTTATACAAAAACACGGTGGATAAGCTGTATAAAAAAATAAACGGCCCTTTTGCATGGATAAGCTTGGGGACGCTACGCGGTACGCGCAAGTTAAAAAGCACGGCGGAACTTCGCTTCCCTAAAAGCAATATTTTCTATGGCGAACTCTTGTTAGGAAAAGACAAAAAACTGCGTTATCATGAATTCTTACGAAAGGAGATATATCAAAACATGGTTCATTGGATACGGGCATACGACACAAAAACGCCGATTTATCTATGCATGGAAAATAAGAATATCTGGCAGGTAGTCAACAATGATCTCAATACATCTGGCGAAATAGAACGATATCTTATAAAAAACACCGCTGTCATACAATCAGATGAAAAAAAACATTAAAGCTCACAGACAAATTATCTTTCCTCTAATCAAATTTTTCTAATATTGCTATTTACCATTGCCGATTAATTCTTTAAGACTTTTCGCTTTTAAAATATTCTTTTCCATCCGTTCATTAGTAGGGTCTATTTTTAAAGCGCCCCTGAAAACTTCTATCGCTTCATCAAATTTGCCCATATTACCGTATATCATCCCGATATATTCCAGTGCTTCGACAGAACTAAAATTCATGTCAAAAACCTTATAAAAATAATCTAATGCCTCCTTATAATCCCCCAAAGAAAAGAAAGCCTTGCCTGTTTTTATATATAATACTTCCTCATCGGGATTCAATTTCAATGCTTGCTTATAATAATCGGCCGCTTCTCTAAATAAACGTTCTTCCATATAGCAATCCGCCAAACCACTATAAGCAACCCACAGGTATGGGTTTAAGCGTAATGCTTCCTTAAACGCCTCATAAGCCTGACTTCTCTGTCCCCATCGTTTATAAATCACTCCCAGATTGCTGTAGGCCTCACTAGATTCGGGATTAAGACGAACCGCTTTACTATAAGAAACAAAAGCGCTATCGATATCTCCTTTACCATAGTACACATTGCCCGATAAAAGATAAACGTCAAAAGCCTCTTTTTCAACCGCGACGATAAAACCAATCTCGTTTATTGCCTGTTCGTAAAGTCCTTTTTGATAGTAAGTTTCGGCCAGGTTAAAACGTATAGTTATATCATGGGGATTACGCGCCTTAGCTACTTGCCAGAACAACAAAGGATCGCGATATTCATACCCCCTTAATATGGTTAAAATTGCGAAAAGCAGGATTACACCGCCGTTTATCCATGAAAAATATTTTCTTTGCTCCATACGCGATATCTTCAATAAAGCGATTAGAACCATATAAATTCCTATACTGGCGAAATAAAAATGATACTCCATAGCGACTACGGTAAGCCGCATATAGAATTTAGGCAAAAGCCCGATAATCAGCCAGCTCAAACCAATACTTATTAAAGGACTCTTTTTGATGAAAATAAATATTAAACCAAGGATGGTCGCGATACCAGCGACAGAGGCTAAAGACAAAGGCTGCGACAAAGAATTCAAATCAGGTATGTAATGAATAATATTTAATGCGAAAGGGAATAGAAATAACTTAAGATAAAGAAAAGTTACGGCTGATTGTATTAACACGTTAGACAATAAAGAACGCGTACTGCCTTGCGGCAAAGGGATATTTATGGCATTTCTATAGATAAAATACCCCGCGCTAATAAAGAATATCCCGAAGTAAACCAACCATTTTCCTTTTATACAATGCCTAAATTTTCTCCGACGGTTTACCGTCCGAATAAAATCGCCGGTGAGAATCAGAAGGCCAAAACACAACCCAGTTTCTTTCGTTAATAAAGCGGCGATGTAGAGGAGTAAAACTGGTAAAGATTTGTTCGCGAGATACAAAAGGAATCCACAGAGGATAAAAAAAGTAGCCATTAAATCGGAACGGCTGGATATATAGATAACTGTCCCTGTATATACGGGATGAACCGTAAATATGCCGGTTAGAAAGAATAATAACGCTTCCTTTTTATTATTTTCACTATTCTTAAAATTTACATTCTTCGAATCACCCGAAACAGAACTCTTATTACCATAGAATTCTCGTATGAGATTTTTCAAAATAAAGTATATTAAAATGGCGTTTAGAAAATGGATAAAAATATTGATTATTCGAAAATTTAATGGGTTAAGCCCTCCATTCATATAATTGAAAGCGAAAGTTAACATCAACAATGGCCTAAAGCCGCTTTGACCCGGCCAACTCGTTG
>JBDRDG010000051.1:0-2130 GCA_043821045.1 Candidatus Omnitrophota bacterium
AGCAATCGATTATGCTCGTTCAACGACAGCCAGCTCTTGTGCGGCGATTAAGTTATTGAATAGAATAAGAAATAGAAAACAAAAGCAAACCCATGTCCGTTCCCGGAACGGACATGGGTTGTTGGACCTGTTTACGCAAGAGAGGCTTGATTATCTATCGCTAATCGGGCGGGCGTTGAAAGGTGGCGTTAAGAATAAGAGGCAGGATGTAATCAAGTTGTTATATTTCGGCGCGGCGTCTGATGTCAGCACGTGTTTGCTTCTAATAAAAGCCTTAAAGGAAAGGCTGCAAGCAAAGAAAATTGTTTTTATATTCGCCGATAAAGTTAGATATCTTTGTGATCCGGCATTAAGAGCGAGGCTTACTCCAAATAGTGAAGCAGTGTACCGAGAAGAATATTTCAGTGGAAAGAGAAATCTGGGATACGTGAACAGAGAGTTTATCGATTCGTTCGACGGCGCAGAGTATCCTCTTAAATGGGAATTAGATGTTTTCGAGACAGTTAAAAGAGATGTTTATTACTATAATGGGTTCGGATTTTATAAAATATTTTTTGCGCTGCCAAACGACGATACTGAATATGAGATTTGCTATTACAAAATTGATGGCCCTTATGGCCATGAGACATATACTCATAAGTTTGTTGAACAAGTCACAAAAGATATCAGCCTTTGGTTAATAAAAGGGTTCAATCCGTACTTCTTGCCGTCATGGCTCATCGATAAGATTATCGATAACTTACCGGCGGAGAGTCTTCTGGTCGCTGACCAGAATTCTTTATCTTTAGATTGGAGGGAGAAACACGAAGTGTGTTTTAGTAGTATAAAACCAGACGCGATAGTTAAATTTGAGGCAGAGAAGAAAATAGAGTTTGATAAAGGAAGGGCCGAGATATTAAAAGCAAGTTCGGCTACTAACTACCAAGGCGTAGACGCGGCCTACATTATGGGTTGCAAAAATGAAATTATTGGTTTAATAGGTAAAGGCGATATTAAAGGCGCCGATACGCGCGCGCGTGCCTTATTTAAGACTTTCCCTGGCGCTATAGAGGACGCGGCACATAAAAGAGACGTTGCCGTGGTTTTTAACATTGTCGCCCGCGCATTAATAGATACGAAAACGCCAGAGAATATCTATAAAGCAGAGTGGTATGTTGAACAAGAACATGCACTCGTAGGTCCGGGAAACGTGTCGCAGTTGTTGTATAACGTGCGCAGGTGCAGGGAGTTTGCTGTCGCCTTGGCCGGGTTCGATATCCCGAGAGCAGAACGGTTGATTAACACCGCTTGTGAGCGGTTAGAGCAATGTTGCGCCTTTTGACGATAAGCCAGACGGCGCGTCGGTTGAGGCTTACGAAGCTTGTCGCGCTTGCCAGTCTATAGCGCAACAATGTGGCCATGAAGATTTTGAGACAGCCGAACGATTAATTGATAAGGCTTTAGTTATTAGCAGGCGGCATAACAAGGGGCAAATAAAATATAGCGTAATTCATTATAACCGTTTCGCGCGGAACATGGCAGCAAATGGAAAAGCAGATGAAGAAGTCGAACGTGTTATTGATAAGTCGTGCGCGGTATTTTCGCAGTATAACGCTGACCCTAAGGCTGTAGGAGTTAATGATCAAGCAGGGTATATTATATCGCGCTATCTGGCTCTGTTTGTCAAATATGATTCAGATCATATTTTGCAAAGCTTGGATAAGTTCCAAAAGGAAAACGGTAGCGATAACGCTAATGTTGTCAGCATGATTATGGAGGGGTTTTTGTCTCTTGCTGCCGGTAAGATCAAGAAGGCGGAAGAAATTGCGCAGAAAGTTAGTGCCCAGGAAGGTGAGGAAGGTCTTTTTAGAATAGTTGAGGCATTTAAGGGCGTAGTCAGTTTAATTAACAAGATTAATAGTCAAGGAACAATAGAGGCTTTGAGAGGTTTGGATTATGAAATAAGTTCGTTTGATTTTACATCGTATATTATCGAAGTTTATTGTAAAGGTATTATCACTAATGTCTATGAATATAAAAAGTTTGAATTGAAGAATCTAAAGAGACATAGGAATAAAGGTTTATATCCAGAAAAGGCGGCTATGTTTTTATCGGGAGAACTCACAGGTCAAAAGGAAGTTGTGCCGCCTG
>JBDRDG010000052.1:0-3976 GCA_043821045.1 Candidatus Omnitrophota bacterium
TCCTCGGCGGTTTTTTCCGCGTACTGTTTGTTTTTGCCCGGTCATCATCAAATCTTATGCTCAGTTCGCGGTTAGTAACTTTTAACTGTTCAACCTCTTTAGTCAAACGGCTTATTGTTTCATCCTCCTTGGCCGCGCGCGCCGCGCATTGCGTGGATTTTTCTTGCACCTCTTTTAATTTGGCGTTCAACTCTTCGTTACTGACAGAAAGATTTTCTAACTCTTCCCGCAACTTCCCGGCTAAAGCATCTTTTTCACTCAAATCTTTACTGAATTGGGAGTTCTTTTCTTGGACAAGCTTTAGATTTTCCGCCGTTTGCCGGCTGTTTCTATTTACCTCTTCAAACTCCTTCTCTAATTTAGCGAAAGCCTTTTCTTGTTCCTGTCCGGCTTTGTTTTTAGCTCGCAGGCCGGCAAGTTCCTGTTCGCGGCGGCCGGCAGCTTCCTTTAAAACCTTGACTTCACGGCGTAAACTCTCAGCCTCTTTTTCTTTAGAAGATATATCCCCCTTAAGAGAAGCTAATTCTTGTTTGATAAGGCTGTTATCACCGTCTTTAACGGCGATGTCCTTTTTTATATACTCGACATATTCTTTTAAATTAGCGATCTCTTTATCCCTGGTTGATACTTCGCTGTCAAAAGACTTAAGCAGTGATGCCTGTTCTTTTTCTTTCTGGGAAAGAATTGCCAGGTTATCCTGCAATTCAATAACGAGCTCTTCCCGCTGGCTTTTTTCTTTATCCCGCGCCGCTATCTCTTTTGTCAAATTATCCGCTTCTTTTCGTAAACGCGCGAGGTCCTTGTCCCGTGAAGCCATCGCCTGCTGCATCGCCTTCTTCTCGGAAGTAAGCTCTTTCGCGCTCTCCATAGATTGTTTAACACTCTCTTTAAACTCGTCTATCGCCTTGTCCTTCTCTTTTATCATCTGCCCGGCCTGGCTAATTTTTTTACCGGCCGCGTCACTATCTTTATTAAGCCTGTCGATCTCTTTATCTTTATCGGAAAGCGCCTGTTTTATGAGCTCAAGATCGCGGCGCAGCTGCCCGCTCTCTTGTTCTAAAGAAGAAGACGCCCGGCGCATACTGTCAAGTTGGCCAATAAGCTCTTTTTCGCGTTGAGAAATCTTGGCGAGGCTATTCTGAAGCTCGATAATAAGGTCGTCTTTTTCTTTTAGCTCATTAAGGTAAAGGACAATGCTTTCTTTTTGCTTTTTGATATCGGAAATCTCTTCCTCAATAGGCCTAAGTCTTTGCTTCTTTGTATTGATGTTTTCATCAAGCTCTTTCAACCTATCTTTTAAAATATCCGTTACATTCTGGGAATAAATAGAAAACGGCGCGCCTGACGACAGGAGGAAAAGAAAAAAAAGGAGCAATAATTTTCCCGGATGGTTTTTGGGCTTCATTATTTCTCCTTAAATTATACCGACTCCTATAGGGTTGTCAAACAATTTTTGGATTCACCCTAATCCTATTCAGTTAAGAAAATCATCCGCCAAAAAAAACTGATTATGGCAGAGATTTCGGGGAAACTCCAGATTTATAGCTTATTTTCAGTTAATTTCTGATATAATATCTTTTATGAAACAAGGCTTCGTTTTAGATGAATTCCAAAGGGCGGCGATTAACCATGCCGAAAGCGGATCTTCGGTAATCGTCTCCGCCCCGACCGGCGCCGGTAAAACCCTTATTGCCGAACATATTATCGAAGAGTGCATAAGGCTAAATCAGGGCGTTATATACACCGCGCCGATTAAAGCTTTGAGCAACCAGAAATTCCGCGACCTCTCGGCGAAATACCCCAAACAAACGGGGATACTTACCGGTGATGTGTCGATAAATCCCAACGGCGCCGTTTTAATTATGACAACGGAAATTTTCCGCAACGCTATTCTTACCGAGCCGCGAAGATTTAACGACCGGACGTGGATCATTTTTGACGAAATTCACTATCTTGACGATATAGAGCGCGGCACGGTATGGGAAGAAACCTTAATTCTTCTTCCCAAACACATGCGCGTGCTGGCCTTAAGCGCCACCCTGCCTAACATAGACGAATTCATAACCTGGCTGCGCTCTGTTCATAACTTTCCGATTAAAAAAGTCGAGGAAAAAACAAGGCCGGTTCCTTTATACTTCCGCCTGCAGTGCAACAACACTATTTTCAACGAGATACGACAACTTAAAAACATGGAAAAATTATCCCAACAGCAGGCGTCTTCCTATTCGGATAAGCACCAGATAAAAGCCAATAAGTTATTCTCCCTTCTTGACCATTTAAAAAAAGAATCCTTGCTGCCCTGTATCTATTTTTCCTTTTCTCGCCGCCGCTGTGAAAATCTGGCCAATGAACTTTTTTCGTTCAATTTCTTAACAAAAGAAGAGCAAAAGAGAATAAGCGATAAGTTCGATTATCTAGTGAATCTGTTCAATATCTCCGGCGACCCGCATATAAAATTCTTATATCCTCTAATCGAAAGGGGTATAGGATACCATCACGCCGGCCTCCTGCCCACGCTTAAAGAAATAATCGAACGCCTCTTTACCACCGGTCTTCTTAAACTAATCTTTACCACGGAAACATTCGCCCTCGGCATAAACATGCCGGTTAAAACGGTAGTATTCGATACGGTTTACAAATACTACGGGTGGTCTTTCCATTACCTGAAAACACGCGATTTCTACCAGATGGCCGGCCGGGCCGGCCGGCGCAATATCGACAGCCGGGGATTCGTATACTTAAGGATAAATCCTCATCATTGCGAAGCGAGAAATATCGAAAAGATAATTTACGGCCGCTACGAACCGATTACCAGCCAATTTCGCAGTTCTTACGCGACAATACTCAATCTCTATAAAATCATGGGTGAACGCCTATACGATATTTACCCCCTCTCTTTTCACTTTCACCAGGCAAAGGAACTGCAAAAGAAAGAAGCCCTTAGCCTCCTAAAGAGAAAAGTATCCCTCTTGAAATATAGCCGATACATTAACGAACAGGGAATATCAGAAAAAGCCTATTTGGCTTCTAAAATTTACAGTTTTGAACTGCAGATGGGAGAACTTTACCAAAGAGGGTTTTTTGATTCCCTCGACGGGACAAACCTCTTCATACTCACAACGGCTTTAGTCTACGAACCGAGGCGCGGCGAGAAGAAACCGCTTATTTCAAAAAAAATAAAAAAGATGCAGAAGGAGCTTAAATCTTTTATAATAACCATCCACAAAGCCGAGAGGAAATTCCGTATTTATCCTTTAAGCAAAAACTTTTCTTTTAACATTGGCGAAGCCGCCCGCTTATGGTTTGAGGGAGCTGATTTCTACAAACTGGCTAAATTCTGTTATGCCGATGAAGGCGAGATAGTGCGTTATTTTCGCATGGCGATACAGATACTTAAAGAAATGCGTTCATGTAAAGTAATAGATCCTCTATTGAAATCGAATATAGACTTATGCCTGCGGAGAGTAAACCGCGACATTGTCGACGCCGAGAAACAACTGCGCCAGGTCATTGATTAGACTCTTACCTTTCTCGATCTTCGATGCTCGACAAAATATGCAAAGAGCATAGTGCTTGGTGCATAGAGTCAAAATAACCAAGACACAAGGAACAATAACCAAACAGAAATGATGGGAAAAATTACAAATCCCAAATTACAAACAAATTCTCGATACTCGATCCTAGATGCTCGTTCTCCTTTTTAGACAGAAGACAGAATACAGACAACAGAAGACAGAAAACAGAATATAATATTTATCTGACTTCTGACATCTGTCTTCTGACTTCTGCGACGTGCGATTATTAACGAGCAACGAGGATCCAGCATCGAGAATCTAGGATCAAGAAACTAGGTTAAATCTTTTGATTTTAAACGCAAGGTGGGTCATTTTATCAGTGAAATTATCCTTAAGGCGTTCTCTTCTTCGATGATGGCGTCGCCTTTTTTGGCGACGATAAAACCGCCGAGAAATTTATC
>JBDRDG010000053.1:0-10966 GCA_043821045.1 Candidatus Omnitrophota bacterium
GGGAGTGTGCTGTTTGTGATTTGTGTATTGTATATTGTGATTTAATTGTAAACAAATTATTAAAGTACGGGATTTATTTGTATCTTGTCTCTTGGTTATTGGTTATTCAAAATAAGATGAGGTAAATTAGAATAACCAAAACACAAGAAACAATAACCAAAGAGAAATGATGGGAAAAATTACAAATCACAAATTCCAAATTACAAACAAATTACAATTTCCAATAAACAATATACAAAAGATTTTTGTGAGTTTGGTTTTTGGATTTTCCTGCACCTTTGATTAATTTTATAGAGCGGGATCCCGCGCGGCGGGAGTGTGCTGTTTGTGATTTGTGTATTGTATATTGTGATTTAATTGTAAACAAATTATTAAAGTACGGGATTTGTTTGTATCTTGTTTATTGGTTATTGGTGATTTTTAAATGGGATGGCATTTTGAATTAGTTGATACTATACGCTATACGCTAATATATACTGGGCAGGTAACAGCTATTGAGTAATTTAAGAGAAAAGTTACAAATAAGAGATGGTTTGTTAAGAATTTTATATGAACTTATGGTTTCAATTTCTTATGAAGTTCCGCGGGCTATCCCGAAATACCGGGATCCCGCGACACCATTATATAAATAAACATAGGGGAAGCGGGAAAACCCGCGGTTTCCTACATCCGCTACGCGCCAAGCAGC
Source organism: Candidatus Omnitrophota bacterium (assembly GCA_043821045.1). GTDB lineage: Bacteria > Omnitrophota > Gorgyraeia > Duberdicusellales > 4484-171 > JBDRDG01. The sequence continues at coordinate 689 of JBDRDG010000053.1, forward strand.
TTCTCCCGAGTATTCCTCGGGAGAATCCCGACCCCACTTCCATCCGCGGCAAGAGACCTCAGGCGTATCGCGTCGGGATAAAGCTGTAACTACTCTTTTAAGCTTTTAAGTTTGTTTAAATCAACGCCTACGGTTATCGCCCCGATAGCCCCTCCCGTATCGGGGTCAAGCACGGGAACGGAAACCTGGACGCTGAACGAATTGCTACTTTCATCAAACTTCGCTTTATCGACAAAAACCACGCCTTTTCCGCCAGAAAATGTCTTTATAAATTTATTCTCATCTCCCTGCCAGTAATCAGATGTTTTATCGGTAAGGGCGACATTAGCCCCCTGGTTATCCATAACAAAAATCTCGGCGTACTCGGGAGAAATGATTTTTTTCTCTTTAAGCAAATACTGGGAACAGGCGTTGGAAAGCATGTCGTTAATAAAGTTTACCATGCTGATAATCTCTGCCTGGCCAGAAGCTATCCACTGCTTATCGATGGCTTTAATCTCATCCAATGTTTTTCCTTCGGCGTTAGCGGCCTTAACGGCATTAATAATAATAGGTTCTTTCCCCCAAGTTTTTATATCTTCTACCCTCCTGTCTAATCTCGCCTGAAGGTCATCGGATAAAGCGTAAACTCTGCCGCATAAAGACATAGTCAAGAAAAGAAAAAGGACAACAGGTAATATCCCACCTTTTTTTCTCATAATCAATCCTCCTTTAACATATTTGCTAATTTATTTATTATAATTTATGACTTTAGTTTAATATCTAAAGACGAATTGTCAAACGATTATTAATGGGAATATACTAATATCGGCTGATTTTACAATCGAATCAAAAACAACGGGGTAAATTACGGCCTTTTGCCATAAACCGCTTGAGGATACACCCCTTGAACTAGCAAAGGCAAGTTTCCCGGCATGCTTTAAGCCGCCAAAGGAAGCGTACTTACTTTTTCAAATTCGATTCCCGATTCAAACAGGTTATCTTTCTGAACCGCCCAGACCGATTTTCCCTTTACGAAAAAAGACCCTATGTTAGGCAGAATCTTAAACTCGCCGGTGACCTCTTTATCTTTCCCTATTGGACGGTTAGCGATTACTTTCATCCCTTTGATACTGATATCTATAATCTGGACTTCTTCTCTTCTGCCTTCTAAATCGACATAAGCCTTATCAGAACTGTCTAAACCCCAACGACTAAACCTTCTCTTTTCCTCCATCTGACTCCTCCTTCTTTTCCTGTTCACCCTGTGTCTTTTTTACGTCTTCAACCTCTTGCGATGACAAGATTCTTGCCAAGTCAATAAGAATAAGCAGCCTGTCGCCTAACTTTCCCACTCCCTTTAAATATTTCTGCTGGACTTCGCTGGTAATCAACTCCGGCGTCTGGTCAATATTCGCAACCGCGAGCCTTAAAACTTCGGCGACTTCATCAACGATCATTCCCACAGTATGATCCTCCACTTCGACAACGATGATCCTTGTCCTTTCCGAACGGCCGCTCGTCTGAATACTAAGCCTCTTGGCTAAATCAATAACGGCTAGAATCTGGCCGCGCAAGTTTACTACGCCTTCGATAAAATGGGGGGCGCGCGGTATGGGGGTAATCGGAATAAGCCGGACGATCTCTTTGACCTGGTTTATGCCCACGCCGAACTCTTCCGACCCGATCTTAAAAACTACAAATTGTATCTCTTTCGACTGCACATTTTCTTCCATACCCAACTCCTTATTTTATCGTATTCCTAAATATTTTGCGATTACACTCTTCCCTTTTTTATTATCTAAGAATAACTTACTCTAATTTAAAGCGGGAAACGAGCTCTTTTAAACCGGTAGCTAAACGCGACAATTCCTGAGCGCTGGCCGCCATCTCCTGCATCGAAGCGGTCTGTTCCTCGGTAGAGGAAGTCGCCTGCTGGGCGGCGGAAGCGGAAGTTTCGGCAATCGCGGCAATTTCGCCCACGGCTTTTGCCACATTCTGGGTACCTTCTAACTGCTGGACGGTAGAAGAAGCTATCTGTGTAACCATGGTTGAAGCGTCCTGGGCGTCCTTAACTATCTGGCTTAAAGAAGCGCCGACCTCATTAACCATCTTAGCCCCTTCGGAAACTTCTTTTGTGCCTGCCTCTATGGAAATAGCCGCTTCGCTTGTCTCCGCCTGTATCTCCGAAACTAACCTGCCGATATCTTTGGCTGACGTAGCTGAGCCTTCGGCTAATTTACGTACCTCCTCAGCGACAACGGCAAAACCTCTTCCTGTTTCACCGGCGCGCGCCGCTTCAATAGCGGCGTTAAGAGCAAGGAGATTGGTCTGATCGGCTATGGAAGTTAAAACATCGACAATTTCAAATATCTGTTTGGAACGGCCTTCCAGGCGCTTAACCATATCGGCTGATATGCCGATAACTTTATTTATTTTGTTCATTTTGGCGACAGTCTCATGCGACAGGTCAGCCCTCTCTCTGGCGGTTTGCGCCGCTTTATTGGATGCAAAAGAGGCTGTCTGGGCGTTAGAAGCGACCTTCTTAACCGACATCGACATTTCTTCCATGATACGGGAGGTATTTTCTATTTTTGAAGCCTGGGCCGATACTCCTTTAGACACCTGCTGAATTGTATTCGAAATCTCAACCGTGGAAGCGTTCATTTGCTCGGCGCTGTAAGAAAGGCCTTGGGCTTTATTGTTAACTTCATCAGTCGTCGAACGTATCTGGCGGACAATATCAAAAAGGCTCTTTATCAGTTTATTAAAGGCGGATGCTAGTTGTCCTATTTCATCGCTTGTTTTAACATCGACCTGCTGGGTAAGATCGCCGGCTTTGGAAGCGATTGCCGTTGCCGTGGTGGTAAGCGTGCGCATATAATTTGTTATCCCCCGCACAATCGTAAAAGCGACCGCGCCGCCTAAAAGAAGAATTATCAAAGTGATCGTTGAAACTACCTGTAGATAAATACTCCTCTGGGCAAAAAGTTCTGACTGCGTAAGGCTCAAAGCGATAATCCAGCCCCAGCCTTTGAGCGTATCGAAGGCGCAAAAGAGAGGCCGGCCTTTATAATCAAACGTACCCACGCCCTTTTCCTTAGAACTCATAGTATTAACAAAAGCGTGGTCAAAAACCGCGCCTTTAGGCAAATCTTTATGGTAGATTACTTTCTTGTCGCGGGAAAGAATAAAAAGATTGCCGGTTTTCCCGAACTGAAAGTTTCTGAACATATTAAGCAAATCATCTTTAGCGGCGTTAACGTAACTTTCAATATCTAAAACGCCGGCGTTACTAAGGGTGTTATAAGAAATCTCCACTTTCTCCTTTACCTTTTCTATCTCCAGCGACATTATCCGGGTAATATTATCGTAAATAATCCGGTTAATAACGCTTGTGCCGGCATAGATTAAAGAAAGAGAAAGGATAATTAATATCCCCCCCAGCAAAAAGTTTATTTTCTTAGTAAGAGTCCAAAAGGTCATGTTTTACTTTCTTGGTTAATACCGAAACTTTGTCTACCGCTGTTTCTACGGTATATTTTACTATAAATAATATATGCCTTAGTGTCAAGAGAAAAGTTGTTTTTGTTAACTGTTTTTAATAATTATACGCGGATAAGATGACGGATCACTCCCTTATATAGCGTATAGCGTGTAGTTTATCAATTTATCATAGAAACGGATTTACGCGGAAAGTTACGCGGAATTTGTTTTCCATCATTGATAATTTTGAAAGTTTTATGAGTAAGGGATATAATAACCAAGACGCAAAAAACAATAACCAAATAATAACCAATGACCAAATTTCAATAACCAAACAAATTCTCGATACTCGATCCTAGATGCTCGACAAAATATGCAAAGAGCATAGCGCCTGGTGCATAGTATAAAATATATTCGTGAATATTTCTCTATCTCTATGCCCTCTGCTCTATGCGCTATGCAATAATATCCAAAGACGAGGATCTAGCATCGAGAATCTAGGATCAAAAGAATGGTGATTGGAATTTATTTGTATCTTGTTTCTTGGTTATTGGTTATTTTTAAATGGCGATGGTATTTTGAATTAGTTGATACTATCCGCTAAACGCTATACGCTAATAATTATATTGGTTGTGCCTAAAAAGAAAATCCCCCAAGGCTTAGCCTTGGGGGATTTTTTTAAAGTCAGTTTACTTCAATTAGAAATCGAGCTGCATATGGGCGCGCACGGAGAATGCTTCTTCTCTCCTAGTCGAAGCATAGGCTTTTCCCGGATCAAAGTAAGCAAGGTAAAGTTCAGTGCTAACGTCAGCTGTATATTTATAAGTGAAAACCAAATCAAGTTCGTCACCCAGATCTTTCTTCAGACCGGCAGGAGCAGCGGTTATATCACCGGTAACCGTAGTTGATTTCTCATCTTGACGGTAGTTGTAGTAATTCAAAGCCACGCTTAAAGCGTCGGTAAGCTTTAAAGCTCCACAGGCGCTGATAATATGGAGGTTTGACAGTTTGGGATCAAAAGTATAACCCCATTCGACAAACTCATAAAGCTGGTCAAATGCCTTATCCTTACTGTCTGTAGTGTCTTTGTCACCGGAACCATACATATACTGTAAAGTAAGAGCCGGCTTGTAAGTCATGTCGGCAAACGTGTATGTCCCGCCGAGCCAGCAGCCGAAAGCGTCAACTTCTTTTCCCAGATCGGTACCGTCCTGCATGGCCAAATCGGCCCAGACGCTCAAATTAGTAATCGGTTTACCTGACGTGCGAAGACCGTAGGTAAGGCGTCTCTCATTGCGATCGGTAAGAACGGCTGGAGTCCCTGTAGTATATGTTGTACCTTTATCACGGTCTTTTCTAGATATAAGATATGGCTCGAATGTCCAGTCAGTAATCCCGCTGTATGTACCCCAGATACCGTAAAGATCTCTGTCGTCATTCGCGGTAGCAGCTGTTTCATCCAACTTGTAAGCAAAAAAATCGGCTTTGAACGGCTTTAAATCAACTGTCGCTTTCACGCCATCTACGCCGTAAAGAGGCGCGAGAAGGAAATACTTGCCATAGCTGTAAAACTGACGGCCGATTTTTAACTCTAAAGGTATTCCCATATCATAGCCCATTGTTCCCAACACGTCTTTTAACTGGATATAGGCTTCCTGAAGATAAGTATTATTACCATCAGTTGTAGCCTCTTTCTGCCACGGGTTAAGATAGTTTTCGGTTGTAATCTTTCCAAAAACATTCTCGGTAAGGTCCGCGCTGAAATACAGCCTTGCTCTTGTTTCGGTATAGTCGTTCTGGTCGTTGGTATCAGTCTTATCCAAATCAAATCTGTGCTTTAAATAATGTCTGATCCTCAACTGGCCGCCGACTTTAATACTCTCGAGTTCGGCAAATACGGGAAAGGCAACGAAAACTGCGATTAACGTCAATATCAAGGTTTTTCTACCCATTAGCCATTCACCCCCTTTTTTTTAAAAGCCATAATTTTCTTGGTAAACAGGTCCTATTAAGCGCGTCTGCTTATAGCACCAGGTAATATTCTCAAAATTTTATGATCCCGTTATCAGCCACATCATACGATAACTTCCGGCCACCTCTCTTTCATCCCCCCTTTCTGTGCCCGATTGAAATTATCTATAAATGGTAATAAATTAATTAATCAAAACGCGAATCTTTTGTCAAAGAACCGTAACAGTTTAAAATTTTAAGAACTCTCTTCCTTATATTAAGACTTTTACCAATTTTTTCTCTTCTTGTCAACTACTTTCTGCTGACTATTTTCTCGCTTCATACATTATTACAGAAATAACCGCGTTCTGTCAAGCTTTTTTTATCTTCAGGCAATGCCTAAAGTGCTGAATATTTTCTTTAACGAGACATCGTCGGGGAAGAATAAGAATAAACCTTCAAACTCGCGCTCGTGGATGATTAAGTTTGTTTTGATAAAGAGGGCTTCTTCCGTATGCTGGGCGATTTGGATAAAAATAAAGTCCAATAAAGCCGTTACCATATCAAGGGCTAAAGAAGGCACGGTATAAAGGATGCTTAATCCGGTAATATCGCTTAAAGCGTTCATGTATGCTCCGACAAGGATATTAGCCGCCTCTTTCAAAGAAGATTGAAACATGGGGTCTTTAAAATCTATCGCGTCCGGCTGCTGGCCGAGGAGAGCGGCGCCTAAATTCCGCGCCTCATTAGGCGTAATCAAGAAGAATATCCTTCCGCCGATATCGCCTTCTAAACCGGTATCAAGAACAAAAAAAGCCTTCTCGGGATCGCCTAAAATCTTGTCCAGCCTCTCTAACGGCACAAGTTTTGTCTCAGGCAAAGTGATTTCCACCTTTGTGCTTAGTAAATCGGCCAGTGCCGTTGCCGCCCGGCCGGCGCCAATCGTACCTATTTCCCTTAAAACATCCAACTGGTTCAATGAAACTTGTTCTTTATTATTATCCATTACCTCACCCTTTTTATAATTGCTTCGGCAATATGCGTGATACCAATAATTTCATCGGCAAGCCCGGCTTCAGCTACCGCCCGCGGCATGCCGTAAACAACCGACGTCTCTTTATCCTGAACAATAACCACGCCGCCCTTTTCTTTTATCGCCCGGGCGCCTTCCATGCCGTCTTTACCCATGCCGGTAAGGACAACACAGACGGCGTTGGCACCGTTTAATTCAGCCAGCGACTTCAATGTCACGTCGGCTGACGGCCGCACGTAATTAACCAAAGGGGTATCGTCTAAACGCAGGTGTAAACGCCGGTCATTATTCTCTTTAATCTTCTCCACCAGCATATGAGTACCGGCCGGCGCTATGTAACCGGCACCCCTTAAAACAGAATCGCCGTCCTCGGCTTCTTTTACTTTTACCTTCGAATACCATGAAACGCGTTCGGCAAAGGGGCGCGTAAAACCGTCGGGCATATGCTGAATAATCAAAAACGACGCCGGTATGTCGGCGGGAATATCCTTCATAATCTCAATAATCGCGCTCGGCCCGCCGGTAGAAGCGGCGATAACCACAACTTTATTTATCTGGAGAGCGTCTTCGACAACGGAAATACCGCGAAAATTGGCGAGGTGTTTTTCAACATCAATATCAACGGCAATCTTCATCTTGGTGATAATCTCGTCTTTAAATGCCGACGAGCCCAAAGAGACTTCTCCCGACGGTTTAGGGATAAAATCTAAAGCGCCGAGCTCTAAACCTTTCATCGTAATCTTGGCCCCCTTCTGGGTATAGGCTGAAATCATCACTACCCTTGTGGGGAATTTAGCCATTATATCCTTAAGCAGGCCTAAACCGTACATATCGGGTAAATTGATATCAAGAGTTATAAGATCGGGTTTAAGCTGAGGAATCTTCTCCAAAGCTTCCTGGCCGTTATAAACATTAGCCACGACATCAAAACCAAGGTCGTTTACGCAAATGTCAGAAATCAACTTCTGCATGATAATAGAATCTTCGATAATGACAACGCGCGGTTTCCTCATAACTCTTTTTCTCCGTGGAAAATAGTCTTTACTCTTACCTTACCGTCAGCAAGGTTAAATTCAATCGTCCGGCCGTAACTTCCGCCGGTCTCTTCAGCCACAATCTTTATTTTGCAGGCGGCAAGAACCTCTTTTGATTTCTCCACGTTCTTCGCGCCGATATTTAAAGGGCTGTCAACCGATATCGCGCTGAACATATGGGCGCCGCCGAATAATTTCGCTCTTATCAACGAGGCTAGACAACCTCTCTCTTTCATCTAGTCTATCATCATCTTGATAACCGAATCAACGAATTTAGCGGGGTTAGTCTTAATCCTTGCCTTTTCGATATCAGGAAGCATCGGGTGGGCTAATCCACCGATTTGTTTTATGGAATCATAAAGAACGATTCCCACGCAGGAACCGAGACCCCTCGTCGTAAGGATATCCGGCGCGGAAGAAATCTTCACCTCCGCCATGCCCACTTCAATTCTGTTCCGTTCGCTCTCCATTTGAGGCATTAATATTAAACTTATTTTCCCTGTCTTATCCGCCCAATACGCGTTTTATCGCTTCCACCACTCTTGAAGGCTGAAAAGGTTTTACGATGAAATCTTTAGCGCCGGCCTGAATCGCTTCCACAACTAAAGCGTGCTGCCCCATGGCCGAAACCATAATGATTTTAGCCTGGGAATCTATTTTAACAATTTCGCGCACGGCGGCAATACCGTCAATTTCCTCCATTTTAGGCATAACGATATCCATGGTAACTAAATCCGGTTTTAACTCCTTATATTTAGCTACGGCATCCTTACCGTTATCGGCCTCGGCGACAATCTCAAAACCTTCTTTCTTTAATATGTCCGAAAGCATTTTGCGCATAAAGAGAGCATCGTCAACTACCAGCACCCTTATCATACGTACCTCCTTTTACTTATCATTATGTTTTTGGAATATTTTATGATAACCTTTGACATCATGCAAGCCCTTTTTTAAACAAACCGGCAATATCTCCACTTTACCCAAAACAATATATCCCTTATCCCTTAAAACATCATTGATGTTACAGACGACTTTTTCGGCGTCTGTATTGCTGAAATATATGCGCACGTTGCGGCAAAAAACAATATCAACCCACTTAATCGGCGGCGGGTCCATTAAATTGTGCTGCTGGAAAAAAACTATTTTCTTGATCTCGCTGTTCACCTGCCAGGAATTTTCCGAAATCCGATTAAAGTATTTATTTAATATTATTTGGTCAACATTCTTTAAAGAGCCCTTAGCGAATTCGCCTTTTTTCGCTTTATCCAAAGCGTCTAAGTCTACGTCGGTGCCATAGACATGATATAAAAAGTCACTCTGATCTTTTTCACCTAAAGATTCCTTCAAAAGGATTGCCAAAGAATAGGCTTCTTCGCCGCAAGAACAGCCGGCCGACCACAAACGGATTGTCCTCTGCCCTTTCGCCTTCTTGTCTTCAATCATTCTTTTAAGACAGTGCTTGTGAAAAAAATCGAAGACTTCACGGTCGCGGAAAAACTCGGAAACATTGATGCTTAACGCGTCTTTAAATCTATCCCATTCTAAATGGTCACGTTGGATTATGTTGGTGTATTCCAAAAGATCTTTTGTGCCGCAAGTATCCATCCTGACTTTTAAGCGCCGCGAAAGGAACGAGCGCCGGTATAACTCTAAATTCATCCCCTTCCTCTTGTTAATAAAAGTAATGAACGAATCCAACCCTTTGGGATAATCCGCGAGTTTCATAAAAAAACTCCTGCTTAGTGCCGAAGATTATTCCTTATATATTCAACCGCCAGGGTAACCTCTCTTGTCACATCGGTTAAAAACTGCAATTTAATCGCTTCCAGTTTAGTAAAGACCATGCCCTCCTGGGTTACCGTGTATTTGACCGGTAAACGATTTAAAGCCCTGGACATTATGTCCATACGACACCTGTCACAGGCACATATATCTTCTCTCTTGGCAAGGATCTTGTTCAGAGCGTCTTCTACCACATCTTCCATATAATTATGAATTTGCATACTCGTCTCCTTATCTTAAACCTGGTTTTATCAAAAACATTTTTTTTCTTACTAAGATTACTTCAAATTTACAATGTCGAGAATCAAGATTACGCGGCCGTCGCCAAGAATCGTTGCTCCGGCAATCCCCGGCACTTTTCTCACTAAAGAACCTAAAGTCTTTACTACGATATCCTGTTCTCTGATTATCTTATTCACTAAAAGGCCCAAACGACTAAGACCGCCTTCAACGATAACGACCGAAAAGGAGCGCTGGCTGCTTTCAACATCGCGAATGTTCAATTTATCTGTCATGCGGATAAGGGGGATTATTTCATCGCGTACTTTTATTACCTCTTTGCCCTGGATAGTCTTTATCTCGCCGCTGGTTATCTTTACGCTTTCTCTTATGTTCATAAGCGGTATGGCAAAAATTTCACTGCCTACTTCAACAAGCATGGCCTTAATTATCGCCAGGGTCAAAGGTAAAGTAAGGGTAAATTTTGTCCCTTTATTTACTTCCGACTCAAAATCCACCCTTCCGCCTAAAGAAATAAGTTTGACCTTAACTATATCAAGGCCTACGCCCCTGCCGGATATCTCAGTCACCTCCGTGTTGGTTGAAAAACCGGGGAGAGTCATTATATCAAGAGCCTTCTTATTATCCATATTCACTACTTCCTGCTCCGTACATAATCCCTTCTCCACGGCTTTTTTTGCTATCTCTTGATAATCTATGCCCCTGCCGTCATCGATAATATCAACAAGAACATGGCCTTTTTCACGAAAAACATTTATTAATATTTTCCCCTTT
>JBDRDG010000054.1:0-3892 GCA_043821045.1 Candidatus Omnitrophota bacterium
CCGCGGTTAAAAAAGGAATTGTTCCTTCGCGCCTCATTCACCAGGCAATGATTCCGGCGATTAATAAGGTCGGTGTTTTGTTTGATAGGAAAGAATATTTTCTGCCTCAGCTTATCGCCAGCGCCGAGGCAATGAAGATAGCTTTTGACCATCTAAAACATTATTACAATAAAGATGAACTGGCGAGAAAGAAAAAAAAAGTTGTCCTTCTTGCCACGGTGAAAGGGGATATTCACGATATCGGAAAGAATATCGTTAGTCTCATGTTAAGGAATCACAGTTTCTGCGTAATCGATCTGGGAAAAGACGTATCTAGCCAGAGGATCATCCGCGAGGCAAAAAAATATAAATCGCCGATTATAGGTCTTTCCGCCCTTATGACGACAACAATGGTTAATATGAAAGAAGTTGTTGACCGGGCAAAAAAAGAAGGCCTTCGCTGTAAATTTATCATCGGCGGGGCGGTAGTAACCAAGGCCTACGCGCAGTCGCTCGGCGCCGAATACGCCGCCGATAGCGTGGAAGCTGTCAGGGTACTTAAAAAGATAAGTTCTTGATAAGGCGATATTGTCAAAACGGTTCGCTATCAAACCTTTCATCTCTCTTTGTTATTTTCTGATTTCTGGCCCGCGCTTTGTGCCGTTTGCCGCATAACTGTTTGTGCCAGCAAGAATTTTCTCTTATGGTATTGGGTTAAATCCTTATTGTTAAATTTTTTTAGGTATCCTAAGAGAACCGCCGTTACGAAGCTCATCAAAGAAAGCTGCGACTTTATCGCGCCGCGATAAATTTAGTTGAAAATATATATTATAATATGGTATATACAAGGAACGGAAAGCGTGTAGCTAGCCACCGGAAGACTACTCGCCAAAACAGAAAAATGCTTTGTTTTCTAAGGTTTTTTATTATCCTCCTTTTATTCATCGGCCGCTTGGCGGTCGCCGATTGCCCGGCGCAGGACGAGGCGGTTTCCGCCGCCGATTATCTTTGTGAATACGCTCAAGCTCTCTTAAAAGATGGTTATATAGAAGAAGCCGCTCACGAATTTAAGAAGGTCTTAATTGCCGACCCTTCCAATATAACTGCCAGAAAATATTTAATAAATCTTGGCGTGGACATATCGCCGTATATCAACGATGGCCGAGAGCCGGCGTATATCAAGGAGTTAAAGAAGAGAATAATTTCCCTCAATAGCCGGATACGAGATTTGGAAGAAAAAAACCGCGCCTTAGAAAAAGCCATAAGTGAATTGTCACGGCAGAAAGACAGATTCGCCCAGGAGGTTTTAGAGAAAGACCGGTATATTAAGACGATAAAATCCGAGATTGATGGTTTTCAGGCGAAATTAGACGCGGCCGCGGCCAAAGAGTCCGATTTAGCCGCCGGGTTAAAGAAAGACCTTGTTGATAAGGAAAACGAGCTGGTAGAAACGGATAAAAAGAGACAAAAGGAAAAAAAAGCCCTGGAATCTATCATCGCGGCGAAAGAGAGGGATTTGGCCAAGAATAGGGCGGAAATAGCGTTTTTATCCAACCATCTCGACGCGGCGGAAGGAGAGCTTGACGCAAAAGGAAAAGAGTTCGGCGATAAGGAAAAAAACTGGCGCTCTGTAATTGAGCTTAAAGAGAAGGCTCTTGCCGCGATTGGAGAGGAAATCAATCTTTTAAGGAAGGCGATTGCTGATCGCGAGGAAGAGATAGCGGTTAAGGAGGAAACGATTCAATCCCAGCTCCTGTCGCTGGAGGAAGTCAAAAAGGGCATTAGTCGTTTTCAGGGTTCCTCCTCCGATAAAGATAGAGAATACGCGGCTCTCATAAAAGCCCTCGAAGAGGAGTTGTTTTTAAAAGATAAGGAGTTAAACGCTATAAAAGAAGAGTGCGGTAAAGAAAAACAGCTTTGTTCCGGCCGTTTAGGTGAAAAAGAAAAGGAATTGGCGGATAACAATAATTTAATCAAGGCCCTGGAGAAAGAACTTGCTGATAGCCGTAAGAAGGCGGCTGTTATCGAAGACGCGGCGAAATCGCCTTTTCTTTCGGCGGGCGATTTTCAACAGCAGTTTCTTGACGCAAAGACGGCGGCGCAAAGGGGGGCTAAGAATTACGAGACAATGATTAACGCTTTACGAGAGATGCTGGCAGTTAAAGAGAGAGAAATCGCTTTTACCCGGCAAGAGATCGATGATGACAAGCAGAAAATCAAAGCGTTAACTGCCACGAAGGGCGCGGCGGCGGAAAGTAAGCAGGCGGCAGATAACTTAAGTAAAGACATCGCCCTTCTTAATGAGGAGTTAGAGGTTAAAGGAAAAGAGATCCGCGATCAGAAAATTGCTTTAAAAGAAAGCGAATCTAAACTCAAAACGGCGGAAGAAAGTTTAAGCGCCAAAAAAGAAGAATGCGAGGTTTTGATTAAAGATATGGAAAAAGAACTTTCTCTTCGTGAAAACCAGGTGGTGGAGGCGAAGGGGAAGATTAATCAAGCAAAGGAAGGTTTTTCTTTCCGTCTCGAAGAAAAAGAAAAGGAACTGGCCGCGGCGCGGGCGGCCGTCGCCGATCTAAAAAGACAGATTGTCAGGATGGAGGAAATTATAGTTGAACATCGGGCGAAGACGGAAAGGCAGGTGAAAGAGGCGGAAATGGCCGCCGCGCAAATGATTAAAACAAAAGAAGGTATAGCCAAAGAAAACGCCGCTTACCAGGCCAAAATTGATAATTTATCCGGTATAATTGCCGCCAAGGATAAAGAGATAGGAGAAATTAAAGATAATCTTGAGGCGGTAAAGCTTCAGGCGGCGGCGGCGGTAAAGACAAAAGAGATCCGCGCTGCGGGCGAGAAAAGTTTAATAGACGATTTGAAGCAAGAAATAGACAAAATAAATAATCAGAGGGAACAAGAGAAAATCCGTTATGATTCCTTGTTGGCGGAAAAAGATAAACAGTTTCGTGAGAAAGAGCCTTTAATAAATTCTTTGAAGTCCGAAAACGCATCTTCCCGCCGGATACAAGAGGACAAGGATAGTAAAAAGAAAGATTCGGATTACTCTTCCCGCCGCCTTGAGGAGAAACTTAAAAAATTAGAGGACGATTACAGCCAAGAAAGCGCCCGGTATGAGAAGTCAATTAACCAATTGCGGGAATCGCTTTCGTCTAAAGAGTGGGAATTTAGCGCTATGCGCGAGGATCTCCTTAAAGGCAAAGAATATCTCGAGCTAGCTCTAAATGAAAAGGAAAAAAAAGTTGATGAGCAGAAAGAGCTGATTGATTATTTACAGGGACAGCTTACCCGCCTGCGTCAGGAAAGAAAAGGCCTGCTTGATGATGCCGAGGGGTTAAGGCAGAGGGCAGACAATTCGGAGGAAAAGCTGCTGACGGAAAAGGCATCGGCGCTTAAAGAACTCAACGCTAAAATGGAAGAAAATTTGCGTCAAAAAGAAGCCGAAGTATGTTCGTTCAATGACAAGATTAAAGAAAAAGAGGCCCAGCTCGCGAGTATAAAAAGTGAAAAAGAGTGGTTGATGGCGCAGAAAGAAGAAGTCGGTTCGCCGGCGGAAGAAAAAATCGCCGTCCTTGAGGAGATGCGTCAGGAGCTGCAGAAAGAGTTACAGCGGGAAATAGACGGGTGCACGGCAGAGCTAAAGGTAACTAAAGAAAAAATAGTAGTAACCGTTCTGACCGACATACTTTTTGATTCGGGAAGCGACGATATCAAATTGGCGAGCGCCGGTATCCTTAACAAAATATCCAAGGCTCTTAAGAAAGATATCGAGCGGTACGATATCGTTATCGAAGGCCATACCGACAATCGGCCTATACGTTACTCCGCCTGGAAGTCTAATTGGGAGTTGTCCTGCGCCCGGGCGGTTTCCGTGGTCCATTATTTCATAAACGAGTGCGGT
>JBDRDG010000055.1:0-12427 GCA_043821045.1 Candidatus Omnitrophota bacterium
CGAGATAAGCGATAATCTGCCTTATAAATTTAAATTATCGATTATTAAAGACCTTTTCCGAGTTGCTTTTTCCGACAATCAACTTGACGACAGGGAACTAGAGACTATAAGGAAAATCTCCGGCCTTCTTCATGTTTCGCACAGGGATTTTGTTGAGGCGAAAATAGAAGTAAAAAAAGAAGTGGGTTTAGAAACATAAATATGTCTCTGTCAATAAAGGCAGGTAAGGATGGATAAGAGTATGGTTAAAATATTAGTGATTGATGATGAACAGGCGACCTGCGAATTAATCGAAGATTTCTTCCGGCGCAAAGGTTATGATGTTTTTTCGGTCTCGAACCCGCAGGCTTCTTTCGCCGTAATCGAAAAAGAAGAACCCCAGATTATAATTTTAGATTTAATCATGCCCAACATAAGCGGAATCGAGTTGCTTAAGCGTATACGCGAAAATTATGACAGCAACATAAAAGTGATAGTCGTTTCCGTTATCCGTGATGATCCGGTCATAGATAAAGTAATCGCTATGGGCGCCGACAGCTATATAGAAAAACCGTTTACGACAGATTATTTAGAAGCTGTTGTAATCAGTAAAATTGAGCAGTTGTTAGGCCACGCGGTTGAGTAAATACTTAAATCTGCCTGATAAATCTCATTTTTCCCACCTAATGCCATATAATTAAATGTTAGCGAAGATGGTTCGTTGAGTCGAACCAATCGTGTTCTAGATCGTGTCTCACTTAGACACCTGTTGTTTAAGTGAGACAACTATCACTTTAAATATTTAATTTGAGGCAATTCGAACTCCTGGTAACCTGAAAGCGTTTACACAAATACTCTGCTTATCTCTCAAAACCCGCCTGTATATATGTTATAAATTAATGATAAGCCACTAAACATATTATTATGTGTAGGAAAGGAACAATCTCTTACAAAGCGGTAGCGTTCTATCTAGTCATTTGCATTATAGGGGCGTTTTGCCTATCTAATTGGGCAACAGACGGTTCATTAGGAGACAAAAAGGCGGATGATCCTTCCGTAATACAAGCTTCTATTTTAGGTTTGCCCTCACCTAATCAGCTTCTTAAATCTTCAGCGATATATTCCCATCCGGTTCTGCGCGGCATAAAAATTGACCCGCGTGATCCGTTCAGGCTAGAGTTTATTATTGATACCGAGGATAAAGAAGACGCGGGTGAAGAAGAAATATCCTTCCTTATCAGATACTTTTTAGCCGCGCTTACTGTTCCCGAAGAAGATTTATGGGTGAATTTATCGCCGTATGAGGCCGATAGAGTGGTGCCGGATGTATTAAGCCAGACCGATTTAGGCAAAGATTTATTAGGCCAGGATTATGTGTTAAAACAGTTAGTCGCATCATTAATGTATCCTGAAAGCGAGATTGGCAAAAAATACTGGGATAAGACGTATAAAGAGGTGTATAAATTGGCCAAGACAACGAATATTCCTATAGACACGTTTAACAAAGTCTGGATAGTGCCGGAGAGAGCCGAAGTGTATGAGAATGATAACGTAGCGGTTGTAATTGACGCGCGGCTTAAAGTTATGCACGAAATGGACTATTTTGCTTTGTCTAAACAGACGTCAGAAGACAGAGGTCAGAAAACAGCAGACAGAGGACAGGAGACAGAAATCAGAGGGCAGAACATAGATAACAAAAGAGAAAATCTGTCGTCTGAAGTCTGTCGTCTGACTTCTGAAATCATGAAGGAGACGGTGTTGCCCCAGATAGAGGGGGAGGTAAACGAAGGGAAAAGTTTTTCTAAGCTGCGCCAGATATATCATTCGCTTATTCTTGCCACTTGGTTTAAGAGGAAACTTAAAGACTCTATTTATCAGTACTATATCGATCAGGGAAAGATCAAGGGGGTGGATTTGGAGGATAAAGATATAAAAAATAAGATTTATAACCTTTACGTTGAATCGTTTAAGAAGGGTGTGTATGATTATATAAAGGCGGATTATGACCCGGTCATGAGAAAAAACATCAAGAGAAGGTATTACTCAGGCGGGATAAATATGGCATCGTCTTCTTTAAACACGGATTTAGGGCTTTCCGGCGTACTTAAAATAACTAAGAATTTTACTGGGTTTCCCATGAGATTTAATCCCATAAGAGTTCTAATGGAAGTTGGCAGGTTTATTGATGATCAGAAAGATGAGAATGTATTTTCGAGACGAACTTTTTTGAAGAAAAGTGGGGCAATGGCCGGATTCGCCGGCGCTACTTCTATATTTCAGAAAGAGAGTGCGCATGCGACAGGGATAGAAATTACTCCCCAACAAATGCTAAACTCTATCAAAGCCGCGGGAGCAGATACTTTGCGTTGGTTAACGACGCGGACAGAAGGGTTATATGAAAGGTTCGGTATCGATTATAACGTTGCTTTCACAATATGGGATGAGACAAGGTTTTTCCGGTTAGGTGATGACGGTACAGACGTAGCCGGCGGAGTTTCATCTAAGGCGTTATCAAGATTACGCGAAGAACTTGTTAATTACAGAGGCAGAGGGAAAGAAGCCTATCCAAAAATTAACCAGGATGAATTATCTTTAATACAAGCCATGCGCGTTTTGTCTTTCCGGCGGGCAAAACCGGGAGTGCGTATCCTTGCCCAGCATTTTCCCGCCGAAGATAAAGGTTTAAGTAAGTTGGAGGCAACAGATTCCGAAAGTGTTCATTTTAGCGACGTGAATATTGATCGCTTCAAAGAGGGCATAAAGAGAGGTTTATTTGACGATATAATGCTCAATAACGCTACTGTCGCTTTAACTGAGAAAAACTTTCCCGGTATTAATAAAGTCATTAAGAATACCAATGTGCATCCAAGATTAAACAATATCCCTTTTGACCAAATACCTATGGCCGTAAACCCTGCTACGATACAGTATATTAGAGAAGTGTTGGGATTTAATGGTTTAATTATTCCTGATTGGCTATCGGCACCGGCTCTGCAGAGATTTGTCGAGAATATTGATATCGGTCTTTGGAAGACATATGATCCGGCCTTAGATAATACGACCTATGTTGTGGCGGGAATTGATAAGACCAAAAGGTATAAACAAGGCCAAAAAATGGCTGACAATACCAGAAAAGCGTTAGTCCTATCTGTTTATGCCGGGGTGAATTTTTCTTTTGGTTCAGCCGCGGAACTTGATTCTTGGCATAGAATAAGAGGCAAGATGGAAGATATTAGGGATGAAGGTAACGCTGCTTCTTTAGAGGATAAAAACCGGCTTGCGATGTTTGATGATTTTGAATCGAGGTTAAACGGTATGGTTGAGAAAACTTTTCAGATAATAAAGCCGCGCGATTCAAAAGTTGCACTAGATATAAATAAATTATCTTTTGCGGAGAAGATTTTGTTTATCACTTTTGAGCGAAGAAGTTATCTCGGCGATGAAAAAAGGTTTATTTCTAAGAAAAGCGATTATGATAGTCACGTTCAGCCGCAAAACAAAGGAGTTTTTAATATTTTATTCAGCCACGGCGTTGGCCAGTATGATTTTTGGAACAGGACAGGCATAATGACCCTTGTTTTCCGGCAGAAGGTTATCGAACATATTTCCGGCAAAACCTTTGCCAAAATACCGCAAGCTTTGAGTGAGGAGAAACGATGGTTTAATGTCTTGATGCGTAATCGGGAGTTTCTTAGTTATTACGACCAAATTGATTGGTATTCTGATTCAATGAACCGATGGTTTCGAGAACAGGAAGATCAGATCACCTCTCTGTTAATGAAAGATAGAGGGAATATTGAGTTGGTTCTCGACCAAACCCTTGGCGCTTCTTCGGCGCTGGTGAAGGATACTCAAGACTCAGCACTCACGACTCAAGACAATCTGGGCGGTATCGACTTAAATCCCGATAAGCTTAATATTACTACCGCGGGAAGCAGTGTCCAGTTTAGCCTTTCTCCGGAAACAATCCATGCCTGGCGCGAGGCCGAAGGCCTTACTTTTACAATCATTAAGATTGACCGTTTCGCCGATATGGATGACTTTTTGAATCCGGCCACTGTAAATATGCAATTTTTTAACCAACACAACTAATTCTGCTTGATTTAATCTGTTTGTATGTTAACCTTACACTGCGCGGTTAACATGTGTTAACTAAAAGACATAGTCTAACAAATAAACCAAACAAGGTTAGATAAATAAATAGTATTTTTTAAGATGGCCGGACAGCATAATTTCCTTTAATCTTTCAGTGTATTTGGTATAATAAAACCATGACAAATGGAAGATTAGAAAAAATAATCGAGACTATTAGTAGTAATATTTCCTATTTAAAAAAAGCCTATAATGTAAAAAAAATAGGCATTTTTGGGTCAACCGTCAATGGGGAGTATGGTAAGGCAAGCGACGTGGGTATATTAGTAGAATTCGATAGGCCGATTGGTTTCTTCAAATTTATTGAGTTGGAAGATTACTTAAGTAAAATCCTGGGACGGAAAGTCGACTTGGTGACTAAAAACGCATTGAAGCCTTTAATTAAA
This sequence comes from Candidatus Omnitrophota bacterium, assembly GCA_043821045.1. Taxonomy (GTDB): domain Bacteria; phylum Omnitrophota; class Gorgyraeia; order Duberdicusellales; family 4484-171; genus JBDRDG01. The sequence goes on from JBDRDG010000055.1 coordinate 4,518, forward strand.
AAAGAACTCCTTAAAGAGACGGTCTTTGTATGAATCGGAATATAGCGTTGTATTTTAACGATATTAAAACGAGTATTTTGGTGTTGATTTAGAGATTCTTTGGCAGACTGTTAAGCAAGACATACCAGAGTTGAAGAAAGAGGTGCGCAAACTGAAATTTAAATAATTTGCAATTGTAATATAAGGCACTTCGCAGGTGTCTGCTCAGTGCCGATGAAAGAATAGTGTTATTTGATAATCGAAATTCGAGATTAGACCGCAATCGAGAATTTGTTTTTATCTATTTTCAACTATCTATTTTCGATTGCTCTGCGCAAGCTCTGCTTGCGCATCGGGAGGTGGCGCAGTTTGGATTAGCGCACTTGAATGGGGTTCAAGGGGCCGCGGGTTCGAATCCCGCTCTCCCGATGTTTTCATTGACAATCAGATGATTTTAGGGAAAGCAAGGGGGTTGCTTGTAAGTTGAGCAACTTCGGTTCCAATGAATATGTCCTACGGACATTCCGCCTTTGGCGGAAATTGGAATCGAATCAGGCTCTGCCGATGTTTTCATTGACAATCAGAGGATCTTAGGGAAAGCAAGGGGGTTGCTTGTGAGTTGAGCAACTTCGGTTCCAATGAATATGTCCTACGGACATTCCGCCTTTGGCGGAAATTGGAATCGAATCAGGCTCTGCCGATGCCTTCATTGACAATCAGAGGATTTTAGGGAAAGCAAGGGGGTTGCTTGTGAGTTGAGCAACTTCGGTTCCAATGAATATGCCCTGCGGACATTCCGTCTTTGGCGGAAATTGGAATCGAATCAGGCTCTGCCGATGCTTTTGTTTGATATAGTTAGGTAGATAAAATAGGTGGTGTTATGAAAAAAGATGAATTCGAAAGGAAGAATGTCCGGGCGAAGGCTAATTACCTGATTAGTTTTCGTTACCACGGTATATCGGAGAAGTACGATTGTACTCAAACGCAGGATGTCAGTGCGGGGGGGATGTGTATTACAACAGATAAGGATTTACCGGTGGGGGCTGAGTTAGATATAATAATAAGGATACCTTTCTTACAGGGTAAAAAGATAGAAGTGGTTGGAAGAGTTATTGAGTCTTTGCCTTTACAAGACCGGGCGGTGCTTAATAACGTTAGAATCAAGTTTTCTGAATATAACAGCGAACAGTTTAGGGAGTTAGATCAACTAATTAAAAGGAGGGAAGATGCAGAGACATAGCGGCCAAGAAAAAAGAAAAAGACCCAGAGTCGACGTTAATTTCGTTGTCAGCTACCGAGTAAAAAAGGATTATAGCAATAATGATCTTTCCCAGAGTAAGAATATCAGCCAGGGGGGGATGCTCCTTACAACTAATTGTAAGTTTGAAAAAGGCACGTATTTGGCTATGAAAATACGTTTTCCTTTCGCGCCGGAGAGAAAAATTGAGATTGTCGGCGAAGTCGTCGAGTCTCGGGAAGTGATGAGGAATTTTATTTACGAAACAAGGCTCAAGTTTCTTGATTTCAATAAGGATATGCTTGATAAATTAGGCGATTTTATCGACGGAAAAAAGTAGGGCGGTATGAATAAGAAAATCGGCATAATAGGTTTAGGAACAGTTGGTGAAGCGGTCCTGCGGTCATTACGCAAGTACAACAGTTTAATTAATAAACGCACGTCCCTTGATATTAAAGTAAAAAAAGTCTGTGACCAGAGAAAAGAGAAAAAAAGCATCGCTTCTAAGTTTTCCCTGCCGTTCACGAAAGATCCTTATGAGTTAATCGATGATCCCGAGATAGATATAATTGTCGAGCTGATCGGAGGGATCAATCCCGCAAGGCAATACGTATTTTCCGCCTTAAAGAAAGGAAAAGATGTGGTAACCGCTAATAAAGCCCTGCTGGCAGAGTGCGGTAAAGATATTTTTCTATTGGCTAAAAAATTGAAGCGCAATATCGGCTTTGAAGCCGCTGTCGGCGGCGCTATCCCTCTTATACGAAGTATTTCCGAAGGTCTTGTGGGATGCGAAGTGAGTAAATTGTACGGTATCGTTAATGGAACTACTAATTATATTTTGTCCAAAATGGATGAGGAAAAGATGGGTTTTTATGCCGCTTTAGGAGAGGCTCAAAAAAGAGGGTTTGCCGAACGGCGGCCGCAGTTGGATATAGAAGGCGTTGATAGTTTACATAAGATTTCGATTTTAAGTTATTTGTGTTTCGGCCTCTGGCCGGCGGCTGGCGATGTTTATGTTGAGGGCATATCGAAAATATCTTTACAGGATATTTTATACGCGCAAGAGCTTTCTTATAAAATTAAACTTCTCGCTATCGCTAAACGGGAAGGGCGCAGTTTGGACCTGCGAATTCATCCTACGCTCATTCCTCAGGAGCATCAGCTGGCTCAGGTTAATTCTGTGTTTAACGCCGTCTGGCTTGAGGGCCACCCTTGCGGCGAGCTTCTTTTTTACGGTGAAGGAGCCGGCGGTGTTGCCACGTCGAGTTCGATAATCTCTGATGTTGTTAACATGGCTTTTGCCAAGGCAAGATTTATAAGAGAAAAAGAGGTCGACCGCTTTAAGAAGATTGATAGTTTACGAAGCCGCTATTATATCCGTTTTCTTGCCCAGGACCGTCCCGGTGTACTGGCAAATATCTCCAAGGTCCTCGGTTTGTTTAATATAAGTATAGCCAATGTCACTCAGAAAGGAAGAGAGAAAAGGAAGTTCGTGCCGATTGTCATGGTTACTCATGAGGCTAAAGAAAAAGATGTTAAGAGGGCCCTTACAAAAATTGATCAGCTGCCTATAATAAAAGGGCCGTCGCAGGTAATAAGAATAGAAAATTTATGAACGAAAAGTATCAAGGAATAATCGCTCGCTATAAGAAGTATCTTCCTATAAACAGTAAAACCCCTGTGGTCACTATTTTAGAAGGCAATACGCCGCTTATTCCCGCGCCTGCTGTAAGCGCTTTTTTAGGGAAACGTTTTGAACTATATTTAAAATATGAAGGGCTTAATCCCACAGGGTCGTTTAAAGACAGGGGGATGACTGTTGCCGTTTCTAAAGCGAAAGAAGAAAGGCAGCGCGCTGTTATCTGTGCTTCTACCGGAAACACTTCGGCTTCGGCTGCCGCCTATGCCGGAAGGGCAAATTTGAAATGTATCGTTGTCATACCGGAAGGCGCGATAGCCTTAGGGAAACTGGCGCAGGCTCTTATGCATAACGCCGAGGTCGTTGCCGTAAAAGGAAATTTTGATGACGCGTTAACCTTAGTGCGCGAGATATCTTCTTTATACCCTGTGCGTTTAGTTAATTCTTTGAATCCCCATAGAATTGAGGGGCAAAAGACTGCGGCGTTTGAGATTGTTGATGTTTTAGGTGACGCGCCAGTTTTTCATTCATTGCCTGTCGGTAATGCCGGAAATATTACCGCGTACTGGAAAGGCTACAAAGAGTATTATTCTTACCGTAAGATAAACCGCCTGCCGATTATGCTTGGTTTTCAGGCTAAAGGGGCCTGCCCCATTGTAAAGGGTAAGGCGGTAAGAAAGCCCAAGACAATAGCCACTGCCATACGGATTGGCAATCCGGCCAGCTGGCAGAAAGCCTTGGAAGCAAAAGCTGAATCCGGCGGTGTTATTGACGCGGTTACTGACAGAGAAATTGTATCGGCATATAAACTTTTAGCTAAATACGAAGGGGTTTTTGTTGAGCCGGCTTCCAGCGCTTCAATAGCCGGTTTGTTTAAATTAAATAAAGAAGGTTATTTCAAGAGATTTATAAACTCTTTTGGTAAAATAACAATCGTCGCCACTTTGACCGGTCATGGCTTAAAAGATCCCCAATTAGCGATAAAGAAAGTAAAGTCGCCGAAAGTCGTCACCCCCACTGTTCAATCCGTGGTTAAAGCCGCCCGTATTCAATCATTATAATGAAAGATTTCTATTATAAGTTTTCCCAGCTGCTTAGAGATATAATAGCAAACTATTCTGTGCCGGTCAGCCCGCCCTTTTGGGAGATACCGAAAGAAAAAAGATTTGGCGATTTCTCGACCATGCTTGCCTTGAAGATTTCTCCCTTAATAAAAAAAGAGCCTCTTGCCGTTGCCGCCGAAATAAAGAATATTATTAAAAGAGAGCTGGCTGAAGAGATTCAAGCCGTTGAAGTTATTCCTCCCGGGTTTGTTAATATTTTTATATCGCGCCGGGGGTTGATCGAATCGCTAAAGAGTATTGTAGAAGAAAAAAGCGATTTCTTCAAAGAATGCAGAAAAAGGATGGTCTTGCTGGAATTTGTCAGCGCCAATCCCACAGGGCCGTTATCAATTGCCCATGGCCGCCAGGCTGTTGTCGGTGATGTCATCGCGCGCATCTTTGAGTTTTTCGGTAATGAGGTTACCCGCGAATATTATATAAATGACGAGGGCCGGCAGATAGAGCTGTTAGTTGCTTCCGTAAAGGAGAGAGTTAAGGAGATAAATAACGAAGAGTTTCATTTGCCTGCCGACGGTTACCACGGCGATTACGTTAAAGACATGGCAAAAAAAACATTGGATTATACCGGCGGGGACTTAAGAAGTTTTATCCTTTCCGAGATGCTTTCGCTGATTAAAAAAGATTTGTCCGACTTGGGTATTATCTTTAGCAGCTGGTTTAGCCAGAAAGGATTAATTGATAAGGGAGAGATAGAAAAGACACTTGATCTGTTGAAGGCAAAAAAGTTTGTCTATGAGAAGGAAGATGCCCTGTGGTTTTCTTCTTCTTCCTTCGGCGACGATAAAGACCGCGTATTAAGAAAAAGCGACGGTGAATTTACATATTTTGCTTCCGACATTGCTTATCATAAAGATAAATTCAAACGGGGCTTTGACCGTTTTATTAACCTCTGGGGGCCTGACCACCATGGCTATATAGGCCGGGTAAGAGCAGCCGTAAAGGCACTGGGTTTTGACGATGAGACCCTTAGTGTTATTATCATTCAGCTTGTGACTTTGGCGTCGAAAGAGAGAATGTCGCGCCGGCGGGGGACGATAATCCTTTTGTCAGAATTAGTTTCCGAGGTTGGCGCTGATGCCGCAAGATTTTACTACCTTTTGAGGAAAAACTCATCACCGCTGGAGTTTGATATTGATTTAGCTAAGAACGTTTCTTTCGATAACCCCCTTTATTACATTCAGTACGCCCACGCGCGTATCTGCAGCGTTTTCCGTAAGGCCGGTATCGAAGATATTTCCTGCGATTACAGCGCCGAACTCCAAGAAGAAGATTTATCTATCGTTAGAGAGCTTTTACAGTTTGTGCACTGTTTAGATAAAGTTTATTATACTTTGGAGCCTGTCTTTCTGGTTGAATACTTAAAAACAATTGCCGCCGAGTTCCATAAATTTTATGAGCAGAAGAGGGTGTTGTCCGATGATCGCAATAAGACGTTAGCGCGGCTTGCTGTTTTGGAAGCGGTGCGTGTGGTTATTGACTGCGGCTTAAGAATTTTGGGGATTACCCCTTTGACGCAAATGTGATTCGTTAGCTTTTTATTCCGATGCCAGAAAATCTCGGGCATAGGAGTGGGACTTGATACATTATTAACAAAATTAACAAATGCGAAAACGCTGGATAGTCAATAAACTTTCGGAGAGGGCGAAATCGTTGGCGAAAAAGCTACATATAAACCCGATAATCGCCCATCTTTTACTATCCCGCCAGGTTAGGGAAGATGAGTTGACCGGTTTTATAGATTCAGAAATATCTTTGCACGAGCCTTTACTTCTTCCCGACATGGATCTAGCCGTGCGCCGGATAAAAAAGGCGGTTAAAGATAAAGAGAAGATACTTCTCTTCGGTGATTACGATGTTGATGGGATAACTTCTTTAGCGATATTTCATGATTACCTTAAGAAAACACAAGCCGACTTTTCTTTTTATATACCGCATAGGATAAAAGAGGGCTTTGGCTTAAGTAAACAAGCGGTAAGAAGTATAAAAGAAAAAGGCGTTGGTATAATTATTTGTTTTGACTGCGGGACTAATTCCCATCAGGAGATCGAGCTTGCCCGTTCCTATGGCATTGAGACCGTTGTTGTTGATCACCATCAGCCTAAAGATGATTTTGACGCGCCGCTCGCTTTTATAAATCCCAAAAGGAAAGATTCGCGCTATCCTTTTCCTGATTTGAGCAGTGCCGCTGTTACCTTTAAGCTGGTGCAGGCTTTAATGAACGACAGCTGTTACCATTTGCTTGATTTGGTGGCTTTATCGGTAGTATGTGACGTTGTGCCTTTAAGGGGTGAGAACAGGATGCTGTTAAAGGAGGGGTTGAGGAGAATCCGCCGCACGGCTAGGCCTGCCGTTAGTGCTCTTTGCCAGATAAGCGGTGTCAAACAGGAGAATTTAGACGTTTTCCATTTAGGCTATATCCTCGGCCCCCGCATTAACGCTTCGGGAAGGGTAAGTACCGCCCACGACGCTTTAAATATGTTTCTCGCCACTGATACGGCGGAAGCGAAAACATACGCAGATAAACTGCATCAGTATAACCGGATAAGAAGGGATATAGAAAAAACTGTTTTAAAAGAAGCCGAATCTTCTTTATCCGGAGATATCGGCAACAAATTCGGACTGGTAGTTTATAAACAGGGGTGGCACCAGGGTGTTTTGGGTATTGTCGCTTCCCGACTCGTGGATAAGTACTACCGGCCAACCTTAGTTATCGGCTTTGATGACGAAAAGGCAGGGGGTCGGCCCGTTCCGTAAAGAATTTTAATATGATTGAAGCGTTAAGTTTATGTGAAGATTATCTAACCGGTTACGGCGGCCATAAAAAAGCCGCTGGCGTTGAACTTCTTTATAGAAAGATAGATGGTTTTAAGGAAGCCTTTAATATCACGGCAGAAAAGATGATTGAACCTTCTGAGTTAGTGCCTGTGTTGGATGTGGATTTAGAGTTATCGTTTAAAGACGTAACTTCGGACCTCATGGAAGCAATAGATAAACTAAAACCGTTCGGAGAAGGCAATCCCGCCCCTTTATTCCTTACGCGGGATATTTCTCTTAAACAGCCGCCAAGAAAAGTCAGCGCGAGTTTGTATTCTGTCTGGCTTGAGAATGAGTCATTGATATATGAAGGAATTTTCTATGCTAAAGACCAGTTCGCGGCTTTTTTTGATTACGGAGAGCGTTTTGAGATAGTTTACGGATTAGAAAAGAATCATTATCATAACAGTACAAAGCTAGTAGTTAAAGATGTAAGGTTAATATGATTTTTCTCTTTCGCGATATAATTTAGCAGCCGGATAGTTATAATTAATCTCGATAGCCAGAAGAGTTTTGGTTTATGGAATCGGGGTTACTCGATGGGATAGTCGGGATAGGACGCTTTATGGCTTAGCTTGGAATCCCGTAAGAAAACAGAGGCAAAGGGGTATTCCCGTGAGGCTCAATGAGTAAAAAAAGGCTTATTTTAATTATCGCCAACAATGAAGATGATATTAAGACGCTGAGGATTCTTTTCTCAAAGACAATTTTATGGACAATTTATTTTATAAGAACCGGCAAAGAAGGAGTCAGAGAAGCGCAAGAATCAAAGCCGGACATAGTTGTAGCGGATATCCAATTGCCGGATATAGATTGTTTTGAAGCCTGCCGGCGAATAAAGGCTGTCGATAACGGAAAAATAAAAGTTATCCTTATTACCGATTTAATCGATACTCAAGACGCGATAGAGGCGCGCCGGGCCGGCGCCGACGCTTATATTATGAAAACAAAAGATTACGACAGGTTGTTTGAGAAAATTAACGAGTATGTATGATTTAGGTATATAGCGATTATTATAAGAAATCAAAAATCAAAAAGCAAAATGCAAAATGTAAAATTAAAAATGACCATCTTTAAGATTCCGATTCTTTAATTTTGCATTGGATATTTTTAATTT
>JBDRDG010000056.1:0-6630 GCA_043821045.1 Candidatus Omnitrophota bacterium
ACTGCGGCTGTCCTTCGACATGCTCAGGATGGTTTGGTTATTCAATATGTTCAAGCCCGCGTCTTTAAGGAGTTTAAACTCTTCGAAAGATGGTGAGCGGAGTCGAACCATGAGGCCGCAGAGCTTCATTTATACCGGGACACTTACGTCTTTTACCGCAAGACAATCATTTTCAGCCATGGCAAGTATCACTGCGGACAAAAAAAGCAAAAATAAAAATTGCCTCAGGCATCCTTCTCATCATCACCTTTATTTTCTCTCCGGCCGATTCTTTTCACCAGCCATTGATCAAGAAGGTCTTTCTTTGTCCGCCAGACGCCGGCCAATTTAAAAACCGGTATATCCGTCGTCTTAATCAGACGGTAAAGAGTTACTCGATGAACACCCAAGTACTTGGCTACTTCGTCCGTACTCATGACCTGCGAACGGTTATGTTCTTTCTTCATAGTCTTTCTCCTCTATTTTAGTCAGCAAATTTATATTCCTTCTCTCATTTTGGGCCATTTTATCCACCTAATTGCTATATAACATATTTTTATACGAATTGTCAACTTTTTTTATATTATTCTCTATTTTAATTCATTGTTATATTTCACTATAATTTACGACACATGACAAAATTATAGCCTAAAATGTTGTAAATATATTTGATAAACGATATTCTTTGGTATAATAAAGACGATAATGAAAGGTATTCTAACTGTCTATATCTTCTTTTTATTCGCATTCTTATCCTCCCGCCACGGGTATGCCCAGGAAGATAAGATTTTATATGACCAAGGCATAAAAAACGCCAAAGCGGGAAACTTCGATTTTGCCTTTATGAATTTTAACAGCCTGCTAGAGACCTTTCCTCAGTCAAAATACGAAGAAAACGCCCTTTTCGCTGTAGGAGAATACTATATTATAAACTCAAACTACCGCAATGCCAAAGAGGCCTTTAGCCGGTTTGTCAACGATTTTCCCCAAGCCAAAGCTAAACTATTCGCTTTCGCCCACCTCCTCGACATAGCTATGCGGGAAAAAAACGAAAAACAAAGCGAAAAGATAAAAAAACAGATTGCCACTTCCCAACAGCTTAGTCTCCTCTTCAGCGAATACAAAGTATTTAAATACTCTTCGCCCCTCTCAAAAAGATATAAAGTAATATATTATATTGATAAGATAGAATTTTACCTCGATGATAAATTACTCAAGCAAATATCTTATTAGCCTTGTTTCTAGCCTAATTATCTTTGCCGTATCAGCGGCCGCCCTTATATCATATACAATAAACAACACCCTCCTGTCTTCCAACGAAGCAATAGAGAATACAATCGGTCAAAAACTTAAAAAAAATGTTTCCATAGAAAAGATTAAATACATACCGCCCAATACCATTGTCTTAACCCGCCTGTCGATTACGGATAGCCGCGAACGGGATAAAATCCCCCTCGTTTCTGTGGAAGAATCTAAATTTACCTTCTCTTTCCTAGAGGCTGTCAAAAAAAGAAAAGTAGCGATAACCGGTATTTATTTGAGCGGCCTCCGCGGCGATTACAACTATTTAATGTCGTTATTAAAAGAAAACTTAAAAGAAATTATATCCTTTCTTAAATCATCGATTAGACAGGAAAACCTGATTCTATCGGTTAACAAAACATCCCTGGTTTTAACGAGAGAAAACGGCTGCGCGTCTTATCTTTCATTCGACTCTAAGTTAAGAATAAAAAAAGATCTATTATCTGTCGATGGATCGCTAAAGACAGTAAAAGAGTTCGAGCGAGACACTAATTATAAAAACCGCCGCGAGATAAAAGAAACGCCGCCCTTTTCTTATCATTTCAGCGGCCATTTCGGGAAAGAACATTTTTCCATTGAGAAATTTGAGTGCAGATCAGACGGGCTTTACGCGAAAATATGGGGGAAGATAGAAGATAACGACATTAAATTAAACGGTTTTGCCTCACCAATTAATTTTATGGCAAAAGCCGATACTCAAAAGCCAGGCTTTAATATAAAAAAGAAAATAAATAATTTACTTTATAAAATCCGGCTGTTTCGCAAGATTACGAAATTATCTTCTTCCGAAATAAATATATTTGATATCGACTGTTCCGCTACTATCGCCCTGCCGGAAATTGAGATAAAAAACCTCACTTTCTCTTTAAATAATATCCCTATCGCTTTTAAAGGGACCTTTTTTCTTCTTAGCCCTATACTGATAGATTTATCGCTTTCTTCTTATCCCGACTACGCTGCTCATTCCGGATTAATACCCAACGATAAATTTGACATAAAGCTAAAGGGCAATGTAGATAATTACCGTTTTAACGGAAATCTTGATTTTGACTATACTATAGAGGCTAAAGATAAAAACACGCCGCAAAAGACAACCTCATCGTTTGTTAATCTCTCTTTTGCCATTAATCAAAAACAAGGGCTGGCAATATCCTGCGACAATTTAAACACAACGTATATTCAAGATAATTACATCCATGAGATATTTTTGTCTGGCTTTAATATGTCCAGTAAACTTAAAGAAAAAAGAATCCTATCCATTATATTGCGCTCTAAAATATACGACGGCATTATGGAAGGGAAAGGCTCAATGGATTTAACAAAGACCCCTTTTAATACAAAATTCGATTTTACGATAAATAATGTAAGCGCCGATAAACTCAACAATATGTTGATTTATTTTCCCGGTGTATACGGGCCGTGCTCCGCTAAAATCTCCTATAAAAATCATCCCCAATCGGAAATAAGCGGTGATATTACAATAGATAACGGTCTTTTGGATAACCTGCGTTTTCTTAAATGGCTGGGAGATTTCCTCAGCATAGATTCGGTTAAAAAGCTCGCGGTTGATAATTTATCGTCGGATTTCATTTTAAACAAAAAATTCCTCCATTTTAGTAAAATCAGCATAGACTCTAAAGACGTAACGGCAAAAGGGTATTTTACTCTTTATGAAAACAAGCTGATTTCAAGCAGAATCTCTTTGGGGCTGTCAAGAGAACTGCTTAAAGATTCGCCAAAATTTAGGCGGTTAATAAATTACCTAAACCCGGATACGCCTTCTCTTGTCCTTGACTTTCAGCTGTCGGGATCTCTGGGAGCGGTTAATTTTAAATGGCTGGACTCTGATTTCCGGCGGAAAATCAAAAAATTAATCCCTGATTTCATCGAGAGACAGTTGGAGGGTAAAGTCGAAGAAAACATAAGATCAATCTCATCTCAAGGAACAAACTAGAAGACGTTACTATTACAAACCTAAAAGCCTTATCCTTTTCTATTGAACGATCAATCATTGTAAAATCTTAACTTTCGATTACATTAAGCGCCTATTTTCGTTTTAAAAGTATCATATTAATAAACCTCTGACGACTATTCCTCACACGGGACTTCTATAATTATCGGAGGGCTCTTTAGATTAATTCGTTAATCCTTCGACGAAGTTTATCCTGAGTATTCTCGAAAAAATCAGGACATGATCGGCTAAGGCATTTTGTGCGCTTACACTTTAGGAATGCCAAGTCTCAATTTAAAAAGAAAACCCAAGTTCTGCCAATGTAAAACTTGGGTTTAACCTCACACCTCTTTTCCGTGTTACTCTTTAATAATCTCACTGGCCGCGCGTAATATGCTGATCGGAAAAGTTACGCCTACTTCTTTGGCTGTTTTCATGTTAAGAACATAATCAAACTCTGGAAGAAAGCTTACGGGGACATCTCCCGGGTTTTTACCTTCTTCGATAATCTGAATCGCTTTTTCAGCTGTTGAACGACCAACCTTAATGTAGTCACCGACAAGACCCATCATCGCGCCGTGTTGTGTAACGCCAACTGCCGTTGAACCAAGAGTAGGGACCTTCTTCTCATTACTCATAGCTACGATCTTCTTGCCGTTTGTCGTATTAAATATTTGATTAACCTCACTCATAAACGAATCAGACGGAAGATACATAACGTCGATTCCTTGAGCTAATATTTGATTACAAGCATCTTCTACTTCTGCTCCATTTTTAGCCTGTATGGCAACTAAAGTAAGTCCCTCTTTTTCAGATAAATTCTTAAGTGATTTATACTCTTCAACTCCGTTGGGTTCTTCAGAATAAATCAACCCTATCTTTTTCAAATTCTTTACAACCTTAGTAAAAGCCTTAAAATTTGCTTCAACCGGTACAACATGGCTGGTTCCGGTTGACGACCCTCCCGGTTTCTCCATACTAGCAGCGACTTTTGATTTAACCGGATAGGTAACGTTAGTCCACACGTGCGGCAAGCCAAAGGTATTTCTACCTTTTACAGCCTTAGCCACTGTCGTCCCAAATGAGTATACCAAATCGTAGCCTGCGGGATTAAAATTATCCATTTGCTCATTCATTAAATCCTTTTTGCGGTTAGCCATAAAAATCTTGTAGTCAACATCATACCCGGCTTCTTTTAATCCGTCTAAAAATCCTTGCTCACACCTAGAGAACTCCTTACCATCCGATTCAGGGCGCCATAAAAACATAGCTACCTTAACTTTTTTCTGGGCAAAAGCTAAATCAGCGCCAGCGACAAAGAACATAATTCCAATCAACAAAAGATTAACCATTTTCTTCATCCACAACCTCCCCTTTTATAACATTTTTGTGTCTGTTTATTATAAACAACAGACTTTTTATCCCTAATATATAAAAGAGAAAAACCTTCTCCCCCATAATTGAAAGAAGGTTTTTCTTTTAGTATCTGTTTTAACCACTATAATTATTTTCCTAAAAAATAAGCTTTACCCCCGTGCTGTTATTCTTTAATAATCTTACTTGCCGCTCTTAAAATGCTGATCGGAAAGGTCACTCCGATTTCTTTCGCTGTCTTTAGGTTCAGAACATAATCAAATTCCGGCAAAAATGTTGTCGGCACATCGCTTGGCTTCGCGCCTTGTAAAATTTTAACCGCCTTTTTAGCACTCTCTTGGCCGGTTTTATAATAACTGCCGACAAGCCCCATCAACGCGCCCTGCTGGGTTACAAAGGCTTCGGTTCCCGCCAAAGTAGGAATCTTAAGTTTATTGGCATAGGCTACATACTCCGCGCCGTAACTCTTGGTAAACGAACATGAAGGCATATACATTCCATCGGGCTTTTGCGCGGCGATCCTGTCAAAAGCTCCCTTTATTTCCGCTTGCGCGCTTACTCCTTCGGCGACAAATTTAATCCCGCTTTTCGCGGCTAACGCCTTTACCCCTTCATAATCAAGAACAGAATTATTCTCGCCCGTGCAATAAATCATCCCCAGGGTTTTTATATTGGGGATGACTTTGGTAAAAGCGTTAAAATTAGCCTCAACCGACACGCGGTGGGTCGTTCCTGTTGACATGCCTCCCGGTTTCTCAAAGCTTTGAACAACGCCTGATTTTACGGGATATGTAACTTGGGTGAAAACGAAAGGCAATCCTTTAGTGTCTTTACTTATAAGCTGCGCTACTGTTGTCCCAAAGGCGTATAACATATCGAATTTTTTCGGATCTAAAGCGTCCCACATCTCCTGTAGTTTCTCTTTCTTCATGTCGGCCATGAAAATCTCATAATCCACATCGTACCCGGCCTGTTTCAGCCCGTCTACAAACCCTTCCTCGGCGCCAGAAAAAGGCACGCCCGGCGCTTCGTACCGCCACAGAAACATAGCTACCCTTACTTTTTTCTGAGCTAAGGCTGTATCCACTCCCAGAAACAGGATAATACTGCCTATTAGAAATAGACTAATAAGCTTTCTCATAATCCCACCTCCTTTTCTAAACAATATACCTCGCAATATACAATTCTACTCTCCCCTACCACAAAACAAATCAAATATCAATAACCTAACTGCGCTACATCCATCCTAATTTAAATTATCTATCGCCACGGAAGATCCGCGTCTTCCTGTTTTATTAATCTTATTCCAGCTTAAACTCAGCCACCAACTCGGACAGTTCCTGGGCCATGCGTGAAAGTTCCTGGGCGTTAGAAGCCATCTCTTCCATGGAAGCGGTCTGTTCTTCAATAGCCGAAGTAACCTGCTCGACAGCCGAGACCGACCCTTCGGCAATAACCGCTATATCATTAACCGAAACGACTACCTTCTGTGTACCCTCTAACTGATGAGATGTTACGGAAACTATCTGATTAGCCATCTGCGAGTTTTCCCTCACGACATTAATAATCTCCTCCAAAGCTTTACCTACTTCACTGACAATCTGTGTTCCTTCAAAAACTTCGCTGGTCCCCTCTTCCATCGAATCAACCGCGTCGGAAGTCTCTTTCTGTATCTCAAAGACAAGCTTCCCTATGTTCTTGGCTGAACTGGCCGAACCTTCGGCGAGTTTTCTTACCTCCTCAGCTACTACGGCAAAGCCACGGCCGGCATCACCGGCGCGCGCCGCTTCTATAGCGGCGTTTAAAGCTAACAAATTGGTCTGGTCGGCTATTGTACTTAAAACGTTTGCTATTTCTGATATCTGTTTTGACCTTCCGGCAAGCCTTTTTATGACCTGAGCGGAAGAAGTAATTGTTTTATCCATCTTGGACATCTTTTCCACAGCCTGACGGGCTAAAACCCCTCCTTTCTGTGCGGTATCCGTGGCTTTCCGGGAAGAATTATCCGCCGATTGGGCGTTGGA
>JBDRDG010000057.1:0-3773 GCA_043821045.1 Candidatus Omnitrophota bacterium
CATCCTTTGTGGGCTTTTTCTCACTATCGTTTTCACCGATTCCACCGGTACAGACATTTGGCGTTTTTGTCGCTATAGGAATTATGATCGCCTGGCTTTTGACAATAAGTTTTATCCCCGCCTATATATCGCTAATGCGCGAGGCGGCGTTTGATAATTTCGGGAAACAAATTCCTCATACAAGTAATCAAAAATATATTATTGACCGCCTGCTAGGCGCTGTCTGTAGATTTTCTTTACGCCGGGCAAAGAGTATAGTTGTGTTAAGTCTTATAGTTGTTATTGCCTCTATATACGGCATTACTAAAATAAGTGTTAATGATAATCCCGTGCGCTGGTTTAGCAAAAGCCATCCTATCCGCGTATCCGATAAAGTCCTTAATCAGCATTTTGGCGGTACCTATACGGCATACATGATTCTTGAAGCGAAAGAAAAAGGGAAGGATATTTTTATTGAGCCGCAGACGCTTAGGTATATTGAAGGGTTACAGGGTTATCTCGCCGGGCAGGGCCTTGTAGGCAAAACAACCTCATTAGCCGATGTGGTGAAGAAAGTATATTATGAGCTTTTAGGCGGCGATAAAATAAATAACGTTATTCCCGCGACAAAACGGGCCGTGGCGCAGTGTTTAATCTCCTACGAAAATTCGCATAAACCCGATGATTTATGGCACATGACCACGCCGGATTACTCCAAGGTTAATATATGGTTCCAATTAAAAAGCGGCGATAACAAAGATATGGGTAAAGTAATAAGACAGGTAGATGATTATTTTAACAGTCATAAAGCGCCGTTTGAGTTTAAATCGGGATGGGCCGGGCTTACTTACATTAATCTTGTCTGGCAGAATAAGATGGTAAGAGGGATGCTTAATAACTTTTTGGGCAGTTTCATTATTGTTTTTTTCATGATGACTTTTCTTTTCCGGTCTCCCTTGCGCGGCCTTATATCAATGATGCCCTTGATGATAACCATACTGTTTATTTACAGCCTGCTTGGTTTTTTCGGCAAGGATTACGATATGCCGGTAGCTGTTCTTTCCGCCCTTACCTTAGGGTTATCGGTTGATTTCGCGATCCATTTTATCCAGCGGGCAAGGGAGATATTTCAGGAGGAAAAAGGTTGGGATAAGACCGCTCACCTTATGTTTGGCGGGCCGGCGCGGGCGATAACGCGTAATACCTTAGTTATCGCCATCGGTTTTTTACCGTTGTTAATAGCGCCGCTTGTTCCCTATAGGACGGTCGGTTTTTTTATGTTTACGATAATGTTTGTGTCCAGCATAGCTACTCTTATTATCCTGCCGGCAATCATAACTTTAGTCCCCGGCGTTGTTTTCCAGGAACAATCCGGCCGCTTTTTTTGTAACCGGAAATACTGTATCGTGATATCTTTTGCCGTATCTTTAACTATTGCCTATGTCCTGCAGGGATATACAAACTTGGTTTTGAGGCCGACATTACTTATCAGCGCGGCGATTATCGCGGTCATGGCCGGGGTTTGCGCGAAAATATCAAGAAAAAAGTTTTGTATCACCGATAAAAAGGAGGAGTAATGCGAAGGGTTTTATTCAAGCTGGTTCTTACCGCTATTTTTACTCTTTTTAATTTTAACGCCTTCGCGGATATGTCCGTCGATGATATAGTTAACCGCGCAAATCATGCGGCTTATTACGAAGGTAGTGACGGTAAAGCCACTGTTACAATGGCTATAACTGACAGCCAGGGGAGAGTAAGAAAGAGGGTGTTTAAAATTTTGCGCTTTGATATCGTTGATGGAAAAGCGCAGAAGTATTACGTCTATTTTAGTGAACCTGCCGATGTAAGCGACATGGTCTATATGGTTTGGAAGCATCTCGACCGTGATGATGACCGCTGGATGTATCTTCCCGCTTTAGATTTAGTAAGGCGCATCGCGGCAAGCGATAAGCGTTCCAGTTTCGTCGGTGCGAACTTCGTTTATGAAGATATTTCCGGCCGGGGATTAGAGCTTGATCGGCACGAACTTATATCGAGCGATGACGAGGCTTTTAAAATACGTAATACCCCTAATGATCCGGCGTCAGCCGAATTTTCTTATTTTGACGTCTATGTGAGGAAAGATAACTTTGTCCCTTATAAGGGTGAGTATTACGATAAGCAGGGTAAGTTGTCCCGTGTGATTGAGGCCTTGGCGATAAAAGATATACAAGGTTATCCCACAGTAATCAAATCAAAAGCTACTGACTTAACCACCGGGGCAAGTACGATTATTGAGTTTTCCGACATAGGATATGATGTCGGATTAAGCGAAGATGTTTTTAGTGAACGGTATTTGAGGAGGCCGCCGCGGCGATGGCTAGATTAATTAAGATAACAATTATCGTTTTTTGTCTTTTTGTTTGTCTGATCGATGCTGATGCCGCTTTTAACCTCGGTAAAAACGGCCCTAAAGTCAGAGGTTTTATTGAATCCGGCTTCGGCGTGAAGTTGGGCAGTGACAATACAAAACGGGACAGCTTTAATTTTTTTGAACAGAGGTTGCAGTTAAAAACCACGGCTTATCCTGAATTTACGCAATTCCTGAGCGACTGGATGGCGGAATTTAGTTTTAAAGGCGATTTTACCGTTGATGAATATTTTGACGGTAAAACAGATTTTGAGTTAAGAGAATCCAACCTTGCTTTGTCGCCGGCGAAGTGGATAGATTTGAAAATCGGCCGGGAAGTATTTACCTGGGGCACGGGCGATTATCTTTTTGTCAACGACCTTTTCCCTAAAGATTACGTTTCTTTTTATATCGGCCGGGAAGACGAATATCTGAAAAAGCCGAGCGACGGGGCAAAAGTTTCTCTCTATTCAAAGAAAGTCAACCTTGATTTAATTTTTATCCCTTTATTTGAGGCGAATACTATATTTAACGGTGAGCGTTTATCGTTTTTTGACAGTTTCCAGGGAGGCATAGCGGGAAGAAATTCCGACCGCAAGATTATCGAACCGAGCCGTCAGTTTAATAACGCGGAGTTTGCCGCCCGCGCTTACCGTAATTTCGGAAGTCTTGAGACAGCACTCTATAATTTTCGCGGATTCTATAAAATGCCGCGCGGGTATTTAAATGAAGCTAACCGCGAGCTGTTTTATCCCCGCCTTGACGCTTATGGCATGAGTTTAAGATGGCCGGCCTTAGGCGGTATTGTTAATTTTGAATCGGCTTTTTATAATTCACGTCAGGATAGAAACGGCGATAACCGTTTAATTGAAAACTCAATGATGAAATATTTGGCCGGTTACAGTAAAGATTTAGGCGGCAACTGTTTAGTCGGCGTGCAGTATATGTATGAAAATATGTTCGATTACGGAAATTATCGTAACGCCCTTCTTGAGGGAGATTCCCGCTGGGATGAGCACCGCCATTTATTTACCTTGCGTATATTGAAGATGTTTAGAAATCAGACCGTTAAGAGCGGCCTTTTTACTTTCTTCTCACCTTCGGATATGGATGTTTATATAAGACCATCGCTTAATTATGAGTTGAATGATAATTGGGGGGTGAATCTGGGCGCGAACTTGGTCTGGGGAAGAGACAACCACACGGAATTCGGACAGATGGAGAATAATAAAAACGTGTATTTTAGGCTGCGGTACAGCTTTTAATATTAGCGTATAGCGCATACAAATAAACAAATTAAAAATATCCAATGCAAAATTAAAAATGAGAATGATTGGGGTTATAATTTTTAATTTTACATTTTTCATCTTTAATTATTTTAACACTATCCGCTAAACGCTATGCG
>JBDRDG010000058.1:0-3076 GCA_043821045.1 Candidatus Omnitrophota bacterium
CGCCGGTAGTGGTTATGGTTAAAATGCCTGTTGTGGCAGGGTCAGTGCTCATATTGAAAGGATCTCCAGAAGAACCAATTGCTCCGGCAATCTGCAAACTTAAGGTGCCGGTATTAATATCAATCCCTGTCTCATTAGTAGAATCAGCTAACGAAACAGCATGTATTGTCAAATCGTTCCAGCCTGCCGGCGCGCTGAGATCATCAACGGCGATAACTCCGGCAGTATAAGTTTGAACGTTAGTCGCCATATCTCCGGAATCGCCAGCGGTAGTTGCTTTACCAATAACAAGCTTACCTGCGATAATCAAATCTAATTCTGCGTCGGTAAGAAGAGCGCCAGCATATCCTAAACTCATACCCATATTGTTAGCAGCCGGTCCTATGGTAACAGTTCCATCACCAGCATCGATAGTGTTTCCAAAGACGAAATCTCGTCCGATTAGAGTTATATCACCGCCATTAGAAGTCAATTTACCTAACTCGTTTCCTACCACACCAACGCTACCTATGCCATCGGCATAAAGGCCGGAATGGTATGAGTCAGCTTCCAAATGAATGTCGCCGCCGGCGGTCCTAATCTCATTATTAGGATCAACAAAGTATATGTGCCGGCCGGCCTGCATTAAGAAATAACTGCCGTCAGTAACATTGGATAAATTTAGTAACCCATTGCTGATTAAACTACCAAGGCTTATATCATTGTATGCCTGAAGAATGATGTTCCCCGATAAACCTTCTAAAGCGGTCTCGGAAATAGTGTAGCTCGTCCCTGTTCCGCCATTAGGAAAGAGGATCTCGTTATCGCTAACCTGAGCGTCGTCACCCGTTGGCCCGCCATCAGTAATGGTAATATCCCAAGGGTCGAAAAGGATAGTTCCGGTAAGACCGTTTTGAGCAGTCACATCAGCAGTGCCATGGAAAGAGAATTGGTAACCGCTAATTTCAATGAAACCACCGTCGCCAGTCTGGCCACCTTTGGCTTGTAAAACTACGCCTTCTCGAACGATGGTTTTACCAGATTGAAGGTCGGATAAAATCTTAATTTCTCCACCAGAGGAATTGGGACCAAATCCATTAGCAGAAATATAACTATTAGTATCTAATAAAGTAGAAATTGAAGACTGTAACGATATAGAACCGGCATCTTGGCCAGGAGCGCCATCGGCATAGATATTCCCTTTCACTAAAATATACTTAGACTGTATACTTAAAATATGACTACTAATAATTAGATTCTTAACTAGATAAGTATAAAGGCTAGATATAATTGTAGTGTCTAAATCGAAGATGCCACTGATCGTGGCGTCGGCAGGGTCTAAAATAGCAGTTCCAACGTTGTATCCCGGTGGCGCGCGGCCGTTGAGTATTCCGTAAAACCCTAACTGTTCAAAAGCGCTTATCTCTATTGAACCGGCGTCTCCCTTAATACTGCCGGCTGAAACGTCAACTATCGCCCCGGCCTTAACAAAGGTATTACCCCGCCGGGAATTAATCTGGATTCGACCGCCGCTGCCTATAGCGTAAGGGCAGGCCGCGCTTGTCGTACTATTCTCATCTAACACAGTTTGAGTTACAGATATGATCTCTACTTCACCGGCTAATCCACCATTATAGGCGTCAGCCGAAACCAGGCCGCTTTGCAGGATGTTTACGGCTTTAATAGATATTATACCGGCATCGGGCAATTCTGGACTGCCGTTACTGATAATCTGGCCTCTATTAGTAAAATCATCGTCAGGCACATCGATAACCACTTTGCCCGCTTCGATCTTACCCGAATTGAGGACCGGGGCGCCTTGGGCGGCCAGGGTTATCGTTCCATCTTCGGCTGATAAAGACTTGGCCTCAATGATACCGGAGTTGTTAATCGCGTAATCAAAGACGTTATTTAAAACTTTGGCGTTTATTATAACCTTACCGCCGTTTGCCTGGATGGTGCCGCTGTTATCTATAGCGTTATCCATCTTTTCGCCGTCAGGGCCTAATACTTCCTGTTTAACCGCTTCATCAATAACGACACTTATCTGGGCCAAGTCGTCTAATCCTAAAGTCATCTTTTCACCTGCGGCTAACACGACTGTGCCTAAATCGGCCTGAATTAAACCTTGATTATCAATGGCCGAAGATAAAAAACACGCGTACCCGCCCGGTTGGGATATGATCTGGCCTTGATTAATGATGTAACCGCCTTGACCGCTAAAATTATATTTTCCGGCGAGAAAATCTTGGTTTGAGATGTTAAGAGTTGAAGCGACTAACCCGGCGGTATCAACGCGCGAGTTAGGGCCAAAAAGAATACCGTTAGGGTTGATTAAAAATATTTGGCCGTTAGCGGTTAAGTTTCCATAAATAGCTGATGCGTCTTGACCAACAACTCTGTTTAAAGCGATGCTTGAAGGCGATGGCTGGTTAAACCGCGTCGTCTCACCACCAGCGATAGAGAAACTGTTGTAATTAAGAATAGCTTTGTTACTATGAACATTAATCGTGTATGTGTTGCCCTGGGTTTGTGCGTCAGCGCTGCCGGCGACAACGGCGTTTAATTCCGGATTGCTGTAAGCGGTTGAGATTGAAAAAATAAGCAGCAAGCTAAAAGCAATCAGGCTGAATAGAGTGCGACCGATATAGCTCGTTACTGGTTTTTGTTTGGTCATGAATCAGTTAACTATGATACCTCTTAATTTTAACGCTTGGTAAGAGCCCAAGTATACCATATTGTATCTTGCGTTGTCAAGGCATGTTTACCTAATTTTAGCATGGGTTAACGCCTTGATAGCTTTGAGATTACAAATGGCGAGAAAATTAATAAGAATTAAAACTTTTTACTCACGCTCAAATAGGTGTGAAGATGGTTCTCATCCGATGGTGTCTTACCCAGCGGATAGGCGCATTCAACCCGCAAAGAAAAATTCTCCGGCAGGTTAAAACGCAGGCCGACTCCCGTACCTTTTAAAGTCTGGCGTTTTTTCTCGCCGCTTGATACGCGGTTATACTGTGTCGCCGCCCAGTCATAAAAAACAACAAGACGCGCGGCGTCATAAAAGGTACTCTCTGAACCGGGCACCTTCTTTTTC
>JBDRDG010000059.1:0-13743 GCA_043821045.1 Candidatus Omnitrophota bacterium
TGGATATAAACCACTTAATTAATGATACGTGTAAACTTATTGAGAACCGGCTTGCTGATGACGGAATAACTATTTATAAAGAACATAATCCGGTACCGCAGATAGAGGCAAACTATACAGAAATAAGCCAGGTTATAACCAATATACTGCTTAACTCCCGCGATGCTATCAAGGAGACATATAATGAGGCTCAGAGGCAAGGCACGATTAGGATTAAAACATACGAGCAAGATGATACTGTTATCATTGAGACAACCGATGATGGGTGCGGGATAGCCGAGGCTGATTTAGCTAAAGTATACGACCCTTTTTTTACGACCAAAGATATTGGGAAAGGTACCGGGTTAGGATTATATGTAGTTCAACAAATAATCGGCCGTCACGGCGGAAGCGTCAATGTATCGTCGAAGGTAGCAGAGGGCACGACGATAACGATTAAATTACCCATCACGAAACACGGCAATTAAAAATAACCAATTAAAAATGAGAATTTATAATGTGTTCTTATGATATGCGATTATATCCTACAAACACATCTTTTCCATTTTTAATTTTGCATTTTTAATTGGAAATTAGAAACAGATGGTTGGCCAAATAATTAATAATCGTTACAAAATAACCGGCCTTCTTGGCGAAGGCGGTATAAGTGTTGTATATACGGCGACGGACATCAATAGCCAGGAACAAGTCGCGGTAAAATTCCTTAAGAACAATCTGGTGTCAAAACACATTGACGATTTCATCCGTTTCCAGCGCGAAATCCAAATAGTCGCCAAACTCAATCATCCCGGTATAGTCAAAGTGCATTCTGTCGGCGAGCACAATAATCTGTCTTATATAGTGATGGAACGCCTGACCGGTGAAAATCTGGCTGATAGATTAAAGAGAAAAGATGATTCTTCTGTCTCTGAGGCGGTAAATATTATTCTAGGGATAGCGAAAATACTTAATTATGTTCACGCCCAGGGCATTATCCATCGTGATCTAAAGCCGGGAAATATCTTTCTTGCCGGCGGCAGTTCAGAATACGAGATAAAACTTTTAGATTTTGGCCTCTCTCAGATACTGGAATTCAGCGGGATCAAAGATAAAGAGGAAATAGTCGGCACCTTTGGTTACATGTCGCCGGAACAAACCGGTATCCTACGAAAGCCGGTCGATGAGCGCAGCGATATTTATTCCTTAGGTATACTGTTCTATCAATTTATCACCCACCAGTTACCGTTTGAATCGACTGATGTTGGCATGCTCTTGCACCAGCAAGTAGCTAAGACACCCACGAACCCATCACAAATAGTTTCCGATATTCCTATTGTATTAGATAAGATTATAATCAAATTGATTGATAAAGATCCTGATAAACGTTATCAGAGTACGCGTGGATTAATAATAGATTTGGAACGATTGCAAAAGAAAGAGGTAGATTTTCCTATTGCTTCCCAGGATCGCATGACTCGTATGATCTATCAAACCCGGCTGATTGGCCGTGAAAAAGAGCTGGAGACGTTAAAACAACTTTTTGATTGCGCCAAACAATCGCAAGGGAGAATATGTTTTATTTCTGGTGAGGCCGGCCGCGGCAAGAGTAGACTAATTAATGAGTTAAGAAAGCACGTTTATCAAGAGGGAGGTTTTGTTATTGGTGGTAAATGCTACCGTCAAGAAAACAAGGCTCCCTACCATCCGTTCAAAGAAGCGCTGAATGAGTGTCTCGATATAATACAGAAAGCGGATAGGCAAGAAAAAGACGCTATGATTAAAAGCATGAAAGAAAATCTTGGTGGCCTCGGAGAAGTAATTTTTCGTTTGTCACCATTGATGAAAGAGTTGTTAGGCGAATCCCCGGCCCTTGTTGATCTGGAACCAGAAAAGGAAAATAGAAGGTTTTTAGCCGTTGCCTCACGATTTTTGTGTGATTTAGGCAAAAAAAATAGACCGGCGGTACTATTTTTAGATGACCTGCAATGGACAGATGAAGGAACTTTAACCCTTATCTCTGAAATAGCATCTCACATACAAAACGCGTCGTTTTTCATTATTGGCACCTACCGTGATAATGAGGTTGGGCCAGAACATGGACTCAGGAAGCTAATTCAATCGATCGAAGAAAATAACTTTCCCCTCACGGAGATGCAGCTAGATTTATTTGATCTTGAACGTATTAATGATATGGTCGCGTCCCTTATTCATGAGGCAAAAGAACGTATTGAAACCCTTTCAAAATATATCCACGCTCAATCGAAAGGAAACCCTTTCTTTACGATTGAAGTTGTGCGGCAGCTCGTCGATGAGTGTATATTGAGTTATAAAGATGACCATTGGCAGATTGATAAAGAAAAGTTAAATACGATCAGTATTCCTTCTACCATTGTTGATATTGTTTTACGACGAATAGAGTTGTTGGATGACGAAAAGAAAGAAATGTTGTCCTACGCCGCGGTAATTGGCCGCGAATTTGATATGGACATATTGTATCTTTTATCTCAAAAACCCAAAGAGAAAATAGTAGATGTTATCGACGAGGCGATTCATCTTCAGCTCCTAGAGCGCGACCCTAAACGTAAAAAGATAATCTTTATCCATGACCGTATCAAAGAAGCCTTCTACGGACGTCTCACACAAGAGCAAAGGATAAAACTTCACTTAGAGGTCGCTCAAGGGATAGAGGAATTTACCAAGGGCAATTTGGAAGAAGTTTTATTTGATTTAGCCCACCACTACACCCGGGCAGATATTAGAGAAAAGAGCCTTTTCTACTGTTTGAAGGCGGGCCAGAAAGCAAAGATGACTTTTGCTAACGATGAAGCCGCAGCTTATCTTTCTCATGCCATTACCCTGCTTGAACAAGAAAAAGGAAAAGGTACAACTGATTGGATGGATAGTAAAGAGGCATTAGGCGACGCATATCATACAAAAGGAGAGCATGAAAAAGCAATCACGGCATTCAAAGAGTTGCTGCCGTATACGGATGATGTAATCGATAAAGGGTCTCTTCAGAGAAAAATTGCCTATGCCTATGTTCGTAAAGGCGATCTTATCCCTTGCGTCCAAGAAGCTAAAAAAGGGCTTGCCTTGTTTAAACTCAAGATACCCCAGACGCAAGGGGCCCTTTATATCAGCTTACTAACACAGTTTTGTATCCGGTTGATCTATTCACGTTTCCCAGGCATATTTACCTATAAACGAAACTCGCCGCCGGACAAGAAGCATAGAATTATTTTCTGGCTATATCACTCTATGTCGTGGGGTTATCTCCTTACCGATAAATTGCGCTGTGTATTTTGTGCCTTAGTTATGTGTAATATCTCGCAACGATATCTTGGTGATTCGCGTGAGTTTACTCTTGGCATAGGCATCTATGGCAGTATGGTTATGGCTATGCTGCGGTTTAATTTTGCCAACAAATTGTTTACCAAATCTTTGGCGATAATAAAAAAGCATGGTGATCGATGGGATGAAGGCCAGTGCTATAAGTTCTTAGGATACAATCACTTATGGAATCCACAATATGAGCGATCGATTTTTTATTTCGAAAAAAGTTTAGATAAATTTCGCAGCATAGGTGAATTGTCGGAAACGGCATTTGTATTCAATGGCCTCATTCAAAACTACATTTTTTTAGGAAACTTAAACACAGCCTTACGTTTCGCTAACGAGTATTTACAGTTTGGTCTCCAGATAAAAGATCAATATTCTATCTGTGCTGCCAAGGGAAGTTTTATCCCCGCGGTCTATACCCGGCAGGGACAAATAGATCAAGCAAAAAAATTAGCGCAAGAAGGGTTAACCCTCAGCAAGAGAAATAAAATTCACATGTTAGAACTTATAATATCAATTCGTATAGCAACGGTCTACATTGAAGAAGGAAATTACAAAAAAGCGATCGAACATCTTAATAACGCTTTAAGCTTAGACCGTAAACACAGCTTTATTAAGGAATACAGTACTCCGGCATATTATTTGCTTACTGAGGCCTTAATCCGCGACTATTTAGATAAAAAAGATACACGTGTTACGTCTAAAAGCGACCGAAAATCGTTACGTGTTATAAAACGAATATGTTTTGTTTCATTACAAAGAGGTAAACGTTGGCGAAATCACTATGCTCCCGCTCTCCTCGTAACTGCGAAATACTACGCTTTCTTGAACCGAGAAAGACAAACTCATCAATTTTTCCTTAAAGCTATCGCTCAAGCCAAAACATTAAATCAACGCTTTGATATGGCCAAGTGCCAATATGAATACGGCAAATGGCTTATTAATATTGGGAATAACAAAGAGAGTCAAGATGCGTTAGAACGGTCATATCTTATCGCTAAGGAAATAGGCGCCAAGCTATACGAGAAGCGCGCGGCTGATTTATTAGGGTATAAAGAGGCCGAAGAAGAGGCGACGACGGCGCAGGAGCGCCTGCGCACGCAGCAGGAGATGACGAGTTTAATCGAAGTGAGCCAGCATATAAGCTCGATATTAAAGCTGGACGATTTGCTTGAAAAAGTCATGGACTTGGCGTTAGAAGTCCTAGGCGCCCAGAGCGGGTTTTTGATGCTGTATAAAGGGATAGTGGAAGGACAGCCAATTGAAGAAGCCAAGAATAACGAATTGGAAGTTAAAGTCGTGCGAAATATCGAGAAAGAGGATTTGAATAAGGAAAGCTACCAGTTAAGCTGGAGCATTATTAACAAAGTCATACAGGAAGAAAACGGCGCGGTTGTCACCGACGCCTTGGAGGATAAAGAGTTTAAAGAGCAATTAAGCGTCGTGCGCCACAACATACGCTCGGTAATATGTTTCCCAATAACGATAAAACAGGAAACAATCGGCCTTATATATATGGATAACCGCGCGGTTGGCGGTTTATTCACGGGTGATAGTTTAAACTTAATACGGGCTTTTGCCACCCAGGTAGGGATATCTATAGACAACGCGCGTCTCTACGCGCAGATTGAAGATTATTCAAAGACGCTTGAACAAAAAGTCGAAAAGCGGACAAAAGAACTCGTCAAAACGCAAAGCCAACTCATCCAGTCGGAAAAAATGGCGACAATCGGAACATTAGCCGGCGGCGTCGCCCATGAGATTAATACCCCTTTAGGCGCTATTCTAGCTAACACGCAGATGCTTATAAAGGACATAAAAAATGAATCTCACAAGCCGTTCCTCGCATTAATTGAAAAGAGCACGCTGAAATGCAAGGAAATTGTTGAACAGATTCTTCGTTATTCGCGCAAAGCGCCGTTGAAATCGGAGTTTCTGGATATAAATGAGTTAATTAATGATACCTGCCGGCTTCTTGAAAACCAGTTTAATGATGAAGGGATAACAATAACAAAAGAACACGGCCAACTTGCAAAAACAGATGCTAATTATACTGAATTAAGCCAAGTAATAACCAATATACTCATAAACGCGAAAGACGCCATTAAAAGAACCTATGATGAAAACAGGAAAGAGGGAAAGATAACGATTACTACTGTTCAAAGTGATAACACGATCGCAATCGAAATATCTGACGACGGCTGCGGCATACCGCAAGTCGACATGACGAAAGCATATGATCCTTTTTTCACGACAAAAGACATCGGCGAAGGAACCGGGTTAGGTCTTTATGTCGTCCAGCAGATTATCGGCCGCCATGAAGGAAGTATTGATATAGCCTCTAAAGTAGGAGAAGGCACGAAGATAACGATAAAATTACCCATTAAAACTAAAGAAGACAACTCGCGGTAGATCCGTGTAATGTTTTATGCAGGATTTATATTTACATAAAACATAACACATTTAACATTACAAAAAAAACGGATGTGTCCCGAATTATTCGGGGCACATCCCATTTTTCTAATTAGCGCATAGCGTCTGGCGTATAGCGTATAGTAATTCCAATTAAAAAATAAAATTGGAAGATGCAAAGATTAAACTATTTTACGTTGACTACATCTCTTTTATCAGTATAATCGAACTAATATGAAAAAGAAGTTGCTAAAAATTATTAAAAAAGACGCCTTCTTTAAGAAAAAAATAAAATTATCTTCCGGCAAAACCAGTAACTATTACATAGATATCCGCCGCGTTAGCCTTGATTCGCAAGGTCTTTATCTTACATCAAAGATTATATGGGAAATGATAAAAAAAGATAAACCCACGGCTATCGGCGGGCCGACGTTAGGGGCTGACGCTATCATTGGCGGCGTCTGTGTGTTAGCACATAAAGAAGGCAAGAAGTTAAAAGTGTTTATTGTGCGTAAAACTCCCAAAAAACACGGCCGGCAAAATCTTATTGAAGGTAAAGAACTTACCCCAAAAGACCGTGTTGTTTTAATTGATGATGTTGCCACGACCGGAGCATCTCTCGTGAAATCTTTTGAAATACTAAAAGAAGCAAAAGTCAAAGTAATAAAAGTTATTGTCGTAGTCGATAGAGAAGAAGGCGCGAAAGAAGCTTTTTCCAACCTAAACTATCTTTTTCAGCCGATATTCACCAAATCCGATCTTTTGTAGCCCAATATATCATCATTCATGGCTATACGTCGTTATATATAGTTATGCTACAGATATCTAAATCATAAGCTATTATACATAGTTATCTTCCACGATTATATAGACACTCGCTTATTCTCGATATTTATCGGCAATATAAACAGGATATTTTTTTCATCCCTAATGTTATGTGTAATCTTCTTGACAGATAAAACGCATTTAGTTATATTTGTATTTGTTCAATATTGATTGTGGATTGAAAACAAAATGGCAAGAATAATTGGTTTTATATTTATAGCTGTCGCGTTTGTTTCGGGATGCGCGACTACCGAATATGGAACCGGTACGCATACCCAGGATATCTACTTTTATTCCACGGAAAAAGAGGTGGCTATAGGACAATCTATATCTAAGCAACTGGAAAAACAGGTAAAATTATCGCGGAATCCGACTGACCTTGAAAAAATAAACCGTATCGGCGCGAAAATCGCCGCTGTCTGTGACCGTAAAGAAATAAATTATTATTTTTCCGTAATTGAAGAAAAAGAAGTCAATGCCTTCAGCGTACCGGGAGGTTATGTCTATGTGTATAAAGGATTAATTGATCTCTTAAGCGAAGATGAACTTGCCTACGTAGTTGCCCATGAAGTATCCCATATTGTCTCCCGCCATTCAATAAAAAAACTTCAGGCGGCAATGGGCGCGAATTTACTGATACTGGCAACCTCCCAGGCAAAAACCAGCCCGGGTTTCCACCAAGGCCTTTCTTTTGCTTTAGGCCAGCTTTTCGCCGCCTATTCGCGGGAAGACGAGTTTAATGCTGATGAACTGGCTTGCAAGTATCTGAATCTTGCCGGATTGGACCCGTCGGTAGGAATTAGAGTGTTAGATAAGCTTTATCTGGAAAACAAAAAGGCGTCCTTACGTAAATTTTCCTATTTTCGCACCCACCCCTATGTTGACCAGCGTATCCGCCATATCAAAGAATATTTAGGCCTGCCTTTGGATGTAAAAGATTATATTAATCAATGAGAATTGGCATTTTGAAGCGCAAGCGCACAAAATGCCTTAGTCGACCGTGTCCTGAGTGAAATCGAAGGAATTTACCGCAATTTGATTTATGGTATCAAGCGGGATCCCGCAATAGCGGGAGATCATGAGTCCTTCGAGAATACTCGGGATAAATGGTTCGATATGACTCACCATCATTCGAATCACCATGAGTTTATCGAATGACTGCCCCGAAGGACGAAGTCGAAGGATAAGATACAAATACGCCGATTTTAGTCGAGAAGGTTCATTAAACCGATATCCTTCCTAACGGGAAAATAACTGCTGCGCGGCAAAAAGAACGATTAAGCTTGCTGCGTTATGAATACTGTGAAAAAAAATCGCCGTGGCAATACTTTGTGTTTTTTCATAGATATAACAAAGAGCCATACTTATAACAAAAATTATAAAGAATCCAAATAAACTGTGATGCAAAAAAGCGAAAATCAGGGAGGTTATAATTGAGGAAACAAGGAAATTAACGCGTCCGCGTAGATATTTATAAATAAAACCGCGAAAGAGAAACTCTTCACTAATGGGAGCGATTAACGCGATTTGCGAGGAAAAAAGAACAATAAACCAGTTGTTTTTTAATGAAAGTAAGATATCAACCGCTGGCTGGTCCGGCGGCGGGAGATGTATTATTTCGCTGACTTTAATTAATAGTATAGTTAGAATAAGGATGATAATAACTACGACGGAGTATAACCTCATAGCGATCAAAAAATCTTTTATACGCGAAAAGAAACACAGGCTATGAGAAGGAATTAATTTACCAACACTGATAACAATGAAAATGTTAACCACTAAGTTTAAAACAATCAATATGTGAAAATGCCACTGTATATCGAGATTCCGGATCGTAGCGAATTGTAACGATAGAAAGTAAATAACCAGATAAAAATAAACGATGTAAAACAAAAGTTTAGCCGCTGCCGCGTTTTTTATACATTCTAATCGTAACGGCGGGTCAAAGGGGAAAAGGGGTTTTTTGTTTATTTTGTTTATGAGGATGATAACGGCGTTAACTATACCGAATAGTAAAAACGCGAAAAAGAACAATACGAATAGAGACAGCGATAAAGGGATTACATCTAAGTTAATATCCCTTTCGAAAACATCGGATACAAAAATATCTCTATTAGTTGAACCGGAAGGAAGCCAAACATTAAAAAGAATAATCCCGGCGATACAGACAATGCTTAAAATAAGGTAGGCTTTAGTTTCATTTCCGAAAATGATGTTCATTCTTAATGACTGAAAATAATTATCGCACAAAAGACTCCTTCCTTGAATTTCTTTCGAGCGGAGCATTTGAAAATAGAAACTCGATATTTAACCGAATCGAAACTCTCTTTTCATCTATTTTCAACTATCGATTTTCAATCGGGATGGCGGAGAGGGGGAGATTTGAACTCCCGGTCCGCTTATAAGGCGGACATCCGATTTCGAATCGGACACTTTCAACCAGGCTCAGACACCTCTCCAAGTGTCAGCTTCGCTGACACAGAACAATAGAACATTTAAGCATTAGATCATTAGAAAAATGTTCTATTGTGGTCCAATGCTCTAATGATCAATTTTCCCCATCCGTTACGGATGGTGCGCGGGGGGGGAGTTGAACCCCCACGGTTTCCCACTAGAACCTGAATCTAGCGCGTCTGCCAATTCCGCCACCCGCGCGCAAATCGCTATTAATATTTGCCAGGAAAGATATTTTACCAAAAAATACCATAATTACTACCGATAATTGATACTTCGACGGCGCACTCCTTCGATAAGCTCAGGACACTTCGAAGAACACTGAGCAATGTCGAAGTGAAACTCCGCCATTTATGGCGGGCTCAAAAAGCGCCGCCCAGTATTCCTTCGACGAGCTCAGGATCCCGAGCAATGTCGAAGGACCCCCTCCCTAGTAAACCCCGGCTTAAAAGCCGGAGAAAGGCGAATGGGTTGATTTCTTATTCATTTTCTCTATGTATTGTCAATCAAGACAACTGTGTTATAATTGAAACTATGAATATCGTATTCCTCGCGATTATTAAATTGTTGCTGATTGTTTCCTTGGGATTCTATCTCAAGAAACAACAGGTTCTTAAAGAAGAGGGGGTAAATTTTCTCACTTTTTTCGTAATAAATATTTCCATTCCTTTTTTGATTTTTTCCAATATTATTACAAACTATCATCGTGAACAAACACCGTCGGTATGGCTGTTTATTCTGTTAAGTATTGCCATTTTCGCCTTAGGGCTGATTTTAAGTATTTTGCCGTTTTTTCACATAAAAAAAGAGTTCCGCCGCGAATATATCAGTTTAGCCAGTTTTCAGAATGCCGGATACCTTCCGATGAATATTGCCGTCTTCCTTTTTTCTCCCGCCGTGCGTGATAAATTCCTTCTCTACATTTTTCTTTATCTCTTAGGATTTAATATTTTAATATGGTCAATAGGTAATTTTTTTATTTTCAAACGGCCTAATGATAAGTTTGTTGCAAAATCGCTGTTTACGCCGCCGGTAATCAGCATTATATTATCGTTGATTATCGTAAACCTGGGGACGGCAAAGCTTATTCCCCCCTGGGTTATCTCGCCGATTGAGATGGTTGGACAGACAAGTTTTGTCCTTTCAATGATTATCCTCGGCGCCTGGCTAGAAAAATGCCCTTTCAGTCTATACGTACAAAATCCCGCCGCCTTAAAGGCCTCTGTTCTTAAGTTAATCGTCATTCCGGCAGTAGTTTTCCTGGTAATTTACACTCAAAAAATTTATTCTTTACTGGGATTTTTTCTCCTTTTGCAGGCGAGTTTACCGTCAGCCGTATCTCTCCCGATCATCGCCGACATGCACGGGGGGAATAGCAAATTTATTTCCTATGTAGTTTTTCTTACCCATATTATAAGTATAATTTCCGTGCCGCTTTGGATCGGCTTATTTTTAAAGGTGTCAAATTTTATAGTTTAACCCGATTGATACATGAAAATAATCGCTAGTAACCGTAAAGCCAAACGCGATTACGAAATAATCGAGAGATACCAGGCCGGTATAGAATTAAAAGGCATGGAGGTAAAATCTCTGCGTACGCGCGGCTGCTCGATAGAAGACAGTTTCGCCCGCATAGAAAGGATGGAAGTATTACTTTACAACATGCATATACCGGAGTTCGAAAAATCTTCCTATTTTAGGCCCGATCCGAAACGCGCGCGTAAACTGCTTTTCCATAAAAAAGAGATAAAGAAACTACTGGGATTGACTACGCAAAAAGGATTAACTCTTATCGCTACCCAGGTTTCCTTAAACCAGCGCGGCTGGGTAAAAATCGATATCGCTCTGGCAAAAGGCAAAAAAGCCTACGACAAGCGAAAGAAAATAAAAGAAGAAATTCAGAAAAAAGAGGCCGAGCGTATTCTTAAGAAATACAGATAGACTGGGTTTATGTAAAGTTCTCAAACTTTAAAAATATTATATGACTATTTGATAAAATATGATAATATATAAACAACTATTCGCCCTAGGCGAATAGTTTGATAGAATATAAAAGGGAGGTTGTTATGGCACGAGTAATGATAGTCGATGATGCCAGCTTTTCGCGAAAAACCCTTTACGATCTATTAACCAACGCAAATTTTGAAGTTGTCGGTGAAGCAGATAATGGAAGAGACGCCATCGAGAAATATAAACAACTAAAACCAGATATTGTAACAATGGATATCGTTATGCCGGATATGGAAGACCTCGACGGGATTGCCGTAGTCAGCGAGATTATGAAAATCGACCCGGAAGCTAAAATTGTCATGGTTACGGCCATGAGCCAGCGGAGTTTGATGATAAAAGCTCTCCAGGCAGGAGCTAAGGATTATATAGTAAAACCTTTCCATCCACCCCGCGTTACTGAAATAATCCGAAGAGTTTTAAAGGGAAAACATAAACTTTAGGCGAGAGCGTTTAAATATTAAAAAATATACGGGAAGAGCATAGTACAACTTTTTTCTGTCAACTCCAAAGGAGAATAATATGTGGGAAGAACTAACAATCGAAGACAAAATAATAATCAGCGGCGAAAGATTCCCCACGACCTCTCTTAAAATAAGCCTATCGAATAATAAGGATTTATTCTATGATATGAAATGGGATTACCGCTTTACAGAAAACTGCGGTTTAATAATTTATAAAGTGAACCCTGATAATACAAAAGAAGAAGCACTATCTGTACGTATAAAGGACGAATTTATAAACGCGATTTATGAAGTGGTTAATTACGCGTCCAAGGATAGGATCGGCGATGTGAAATTAAAAACCATGCGCGGCTGGGAGATTGTCGATAAGGATAATAACTGTTTTGTCATGAAACGTAAAGAAAAAAGTTTTAAAGAGATGTTTTTACCCAAAGACTCTTCCTGCTGCATTGTAAATGATGCGGATATTCCTCTGGTAGACATTAAAGTGACTTCCAACAACGTGAATATATTCGCTTACAAGTGGCTGATTGATTTTTCCCTGGATAAAAACCGCGTCTTGGATAAACGCCTGGTTTTAGCGGCTGTGGCTTTGCTCGTTACTAGGCTTTAATACGATTACAAAATCTTTTGATACAGAATGAAGCTCCGCGGGCTATCCGAAATACCGGGATCCCGCGACACCATTATATAAATAAACACGGGAAAGCGGGAAAGCCCGCGGTTTCCTGCATCCGCTATCCCGACCACGCTTCCATGAGCGGTCTCTTGTCCTGAGTATTTTCGAAGAATAAGACCGCGGCTTTATCGCGTCGGGATAAAAGATGTGATACGTCTTGACTCTTATGTTTTAAAATGTTAAAAAATAATTTGACATAAGCGTTTTTTGAAGTAGCTTGTAAAATATAGGGGTAAGTTTATGCAATGGGACGGACAGGAAAGAAGGAAATTCCCCCGGGCAGTATTTCCTTGCGAGATCGTCGTTAATCATAATTCGCGCATAATCTCCGCCAAAACAGAAAATATCGGCAGGGGAGGCATAAGGGTTTTCTTAAATGAAGAACTCCAATATTCTGCGAAAGTAAACCTGCGCCTGTTTATCCAAGATAATCAGCATCTAAAATGCGAAGGGAAGATTGTCTGGGCAATCAAGAAAACCAGCCTATCCGGTTCTCAAAACGATAAACAGTACGATACCGGGGTCGAATTTATAAATATGAATGATTCCTATAGAGAATATATTAAGAATCTGGTTGAACGGCTTTTAAACAAACAGGACGGTTTTAACGGGGAGAAGCGAACGAAATGCGCAGACGGCGGCTAGCAATATTTTAAAATGGCACGAACCTTATTTAATTTAACTATTCTGGCATTTTTTTTATTTGCTCCGGGAATAATCCGGGCGGACACGATTGTTACGGCGCCGGCGAGAAAAGTTTTTCTCGCCGGCGTCGAATATCGAGTGGCGGTTAAAAGCGTTTTTGATATAGAAGACTTTTCAGCCGGTGATATTTATAAACAAGGATACGTGGAAGCATGGGAAACCAAAAGCGGCAAAACCATATGGGAAAAGAAAATCGCTGATAACAGTGCCGATCAAAAAAATGATATTTATATTACGGGGATGGTTATACGTGATGATAAATTAGTAGTTATTGACAAGAACGATACTGAATATATAATTGAACCAAAAACAGGTGAAATTACTTACGTCGCGAAAAAAGAAACAAGAAAAGAATTTTATCCTAACGGCCAATCTCGCTCCGAGATACCTTATCGATACGGTAAAATAAATGGAACGGTAAAAATCTATTATGAGAATGGCCAAGTTATGCGAATCGTGCCGTATAAAGACGGCAAAAAAAGCGGGACAGCACAAAACTATCTACCCAATGGAGAGTTAAACCGCAACGAATCATATGACAACGACAAATTACACGGCAGGGTGGAAGATTATCATAACGGTAAATTAATGGTCGAAACGCCTTATCGAAACGGGAAAAAACAGGGAATAAAGAAATATTATGACTGGCAAGGCATCTTGCAGGAAGAGATACCTTATAAAAATGATGAAATTGATGGAATAAGAAAATTCTACGATTCTGATGGGGTCGCGAGAAAAATTATTTATCGAAACGGCCAATGTCTAAATAACGGCAGTTCCTGATTTATTGAACAAATAAATGATGAAAATAGTGTCACGGGTAAAAAATAAAACGAACAGCAAGGATTACATAATTTCCACGACAAAAAATCCTCTGGC
>JBDRDG010000060.1:0-4802 GCA_043821045.1 Candidatus Omnitrophota bacterium
ATGGGGAAAGATGAAAAAGAGCAGAAGATACTCGTCTTCGATTTCGGCGGCGGCACTCTCGACGTAACAATTATGGAAATGGCTCAGGGCGTATTTGAAGTTAAATCGACATCCGGCGATATTCAGCTCGGCGGCCGTGATATGGACGAGGCGTTGATGAACCATATTATCGCCGAGTTTAAACGCGAGAACGGGATTGATTTAAAAAACGATAATATGGCGATGCAGCGTCTGCGCGAGGCGGCGGAAAAGGCCAAAATAGAACTTTCATCCACGATTACCACCGATATTAATCTTCCCTTTATAACCGCTGATCAAAACGGTCCCAAGCATCTTGTTATGAATATAACCAGGGCGAAGCTTGAGGATTTAGTAAGGCCGATTATTGACAAAACGCGCATATCCATCGAGCAGGCCTTAGAAGACGCTAAGTTAAAGCCGGCAGGCATTGACAAAATAATCATGGTCGGCGGCCCGACAAGAATGCCGGCGGTACAGCAGTTTGTCGAAACCTGTGTTAGCAAGAAAATCGAGCGCGGCATAGATCCAATGGAGAGTGTTTCTTTCGGCGCCGCTATTCAGATGGGGATAATAAAAGGAGACGTGAAAGACGTCGTTCTCCTAGACGTTACGCCGCTTTCTCTTGGAATTGAAACTTTAGGCGGTGTCTGCACAAAGCTTATTGAACGCAACACCACCATTCCGACAAAGAGATCTCAAATTTTCAGCACAGCCGACGATAATCAGACCGCGGTTACAATCAGGGTATTGCAGGGTGAAAGGAGCATGGCTAATGATAATACTGAACTGGGAAGGTTTGATCTGGTTGGAATCCCTTCCGCGCCGCGAGGTGTTCCTCAAATAGAGGTCACTTTTAATATTGACGTCGACGGTATTGTCCATGTTTCAGCTAAGGATTTAGGCACGGGGAAAGAACAGTCTATAAGGATTACCGCGCCTCAGAAGCTTTCCGAAGACGAAATAGAGAAAATGGTTAAAGGCGCCGAAAAATACGCCGAAGAAGACAAAAAGAAGAAAGAGATGGCCGAGATTCGTAATAAGGCTGAACAGTTGGTATATTCGACTGACAAATCCTTGGCCGATTTCGGCGGTAAAATATCGGCGGCGGATAAGAAAAACATAGAAGAAAAACGTGACGCTTTAAAAGATCTTTTGAAAAAGCAGGATGTCTCCGTAAAGGAGTTAGAGGCGGCGACGGAGGAGTTAATGAAGAGTTCCCATAAAATGGCCGAGGAGATGTATAAAGCAAGCAGTCAGAAAGGACAGCCGGCCGGCGGTGCCGCTGACGGGCCGCAGCCAGAGCCGGAGGAGGATTCATCCGGCGGGCAAGAACAGCAGGGAGATTCCGGCGCCGGCAAAGACGATGGCGTTATAGACGCTGATTTTAAGGAAGAACCTAAGTAGTTAACGGAGTTTACAAAGTTAACATAGTTTACAGAGGTTATGAAGTCTGTGAAGTAGAGATATTTACTATGTGAACTTAGTAAACTTGGTAAACTATGTAAACTATGTAAACTAAAGAGATGAGTACGGCGCGCGATTATTACGAGATATTGGGTATTGTCAAGAGTTCCTCTGCGGAGGATATAAAAAAATCTTATCGCAAGCTTGTCATGCAGTATCATCCTGACCGGGTTCCTCCCGAGAAAAAGAAGGAAGCGGAGGAGAAGTTTAAGGAAATATCGGAAGCTTACGCGGTCTTGAGCGATTCCAAGAAGCGCTCTCTTTACGACCAGTACGGCCACGCCGGTATTGATTCGCGTTTTAGCACGGAAGATATATTCCGGGGAGCGGATTTCAGTTCAATATTTAAAGATTTCGGCGGTTCCGGTTCAGGCGGCAGCGTTTTTGAGGATTTGTTTTCCGACCTTGGATTTAATATATTCGGCGGGGGAGGAAGGGCTTCAAGAAAAAGAGGCGAAGATGTCCATTATGAGACAGCGATAACTTTGGAAGAGGCCGCTTCCGGGGTGGAAAAATCGGTTAGTTTTCCCCGTTATGAGAACTGTACCGCGTGCGGCGGCAGCGGCGCTCAAGCGGGGAGTTCAAAAACTGTTTGTCCTACCTGTAAAGGTAAGGGGCAGGTCGTCGGCGGTTTAGGATTCATCAGTTTCGCTCAAACCTGCCCTGTCTGTCAGGGAGAAGGAAGAGTCATAGCGGTTAAATGTTCGAAGTGCGGCGGAAGAAAAAGGGTTAAGGTTAATAAGAACGTAAAAGTTAACATGCCCGCCGGTGTTGATACGGGATCGGTGCTGCGCCTTTTAAATGAAGGCAATTACGGCCAGGGCGCTTACGGTAATTTGTATCTGCACATAAAGGTAAAGGAACATAACCTGTTTGAACGGATAGAAAGTGATTTAAAATGTAAAGTCACTATCAGCATGGTAAAAGCTGTCTTAGGCGCTGATCTTGAAGTTCCTACTTTAAACGGAAGAGTCAAGATGAAAATACCTCCCGGAACTCAATCTCACACGGTGTTTCGCCTGCGCGGGAAGGGGATTGTCGATTTACGAACAAAAAAAACCGGTGATGAACTTGTCGAAGTTATAGTGGAAATACCGAGAAGATTGTCGGTTAAGGAACGCAAAACTTTTCTTGATTTTGCTAAGCTACAGGGCGAGGCTTAAAGTAGTAAACAGCTAACCGGACAGGGATGATTAAAAAAATTACAAATCACAACCCCCAAATTACAAACAAATTACAATTTCCAATAAACAATATACAAAAGATTTCTTGTTGTTTTGGTGTTTTGATTTTTCTGTATCTTTGATTAATTTTATAGAGCGGGATTCCGTAAGGCGGGAGTGTATTGTTTGTAATTTGTGTATTGTATATTGTGATTTAACTTAAAGGGAGATCAGTAAGATGCCTACCTATGAATATCAATGCACAAAATGCGATTACAAATTTGAAGTTTTTCAGAAGATGGACGCGGCGCCTAAGAAAAGATGTCCTGAATGCAAAAGCGAAGTCAGAAAGTTAATCAGTGGCGGATGCGGCCTGATTTTTAAAGGCAGCGGTTTTTACGCAACTGATTATAAAAAGAAGGATGCTTCGGCTGATAAGGCTAAAGAACGCTCTCTCAAAGAGCCGTCTAAAGAGCCGTCTAAAGATAAGCCGGATTCTAAAGCGAAAGAGGAAAAAGTTAAAGAGAATAAGCCGGCAAAATAGTTGTGTTTATACCACCAATATTTATCCGGGGATACAGTTGATTGCAATCAGATAATATGCCGTTGATAAAGCCATTCCAGGCTCTTTATTACAGCCCTGAAAGGATAAAAGATTTTTCAAAAGTCGTCTGCCCGCCTTACGATGTCATGGATGATAAGGAAAAAGCGAAGTTCAAACGGCGCTCGCCTTATAATTTCTGCAATATTCTTACTACCGACAGAAATAATAATTACCGGAAATTAAAATCGAAGTTTCTGCGGTGGGTTAAGGACGGCATTTTGATTCAAGACGAGGCTCCCTGTCTTTATTTATATCAACAGAAGTTTAAGGCGGCTTTAAAAACATACGTTCGTACCGGCATACTCTGCCTTTTGCGGATAGATAAAGATGGTTTGGTTTATCCTCATGAACATACATTCGGCGCGCCGAAAAGAGACAGATATTATATTTTAAAAGAGTTAAAAGCTAATTTAAGCCCGATTTTTGTCATTTATCCTAATCGCCTGCCGCTTTTACGGTTTTTAAGTTCGCGATATCATGAAAAAAGTTTTTTTATGCGATTTGACGACTCTTCCGGGGTGAGGAATAAGGTTTGGCGTATCTCTGATTTTAATATCATTAAGAAGGTTCAGAAGAGCTTGGCTAAAGAAAAGCTTTTTATCGCCGATGGCCACCATAGATTTGAAGTGGCCAGGAAGTATTTTGAGAAAAGGGGGGGTAAGCTAAAAAATGCCAATTATATCTTAGCTTATTTTACCGACGCGACAAACGGCCTTTTAATTCTACCAACGCACCGTATCGTTAAAACAAATCATACGGCAGAGGCGGTTTTAAAGAAATTATCCTGCCGCTTTGATATATTAGGGGTTAATAAGCGCCGTTTCAGCGGCATATTCGCCGGCGGGAGGAAGGACAAGGCTGTTTTTGGTTTATACGCCAAAGATAATTACTATCTTTTTTATTTGAAAAAGAGTGTTGTTTTAGATAGAATATTTAAGAAGGAAGAGGCTGTTTATAAAGATCTTGATGTTTCAATCTTGCATAAATTAGCCTTGTCTTTATTGGGGGAAAGCGATATTTCTTACACGCACTCCCTAGACGAAGCTGTCAAAGGAGCCAAAGGTGAGAGAGTCGCCTTTATCTTAAGACCGACGCCTTTAGAAACTGTTTTTACCATGGC
Organism: Candidatus Omnitrophota bacterium; assembly: GCA_043821045.1. Classification (GTDB taxonomy): domain Bacteria; phylum Omnitrophota; class Gorgyraeia; order Duberdicusellales; family 4484-171; genus JBDRDG01. The sequence goes on from JBDRDG010000060.1 coordinate 4,373, forward strand.
AAAGAAAGGATACCGTTTCCCTCAGAAATCTACCTATTTTTATCCTAAGCTTCTTTCCGGTATTGTTATAAGGAGATTGCAATAATGAGATTGTTTGGGAAAAAACCCGACTATACAGCGGTAAGAAAGAAACGCAAGGATATGCCCGATGGGTTATGGGTTAAATGTCCTAAATGTAACCAGTTGATTTTCAAAAAGATCCTTGAAGAGAATCTTAAAATATGCAGTAAATGCGAGTTTCACTTTCCGCTTACCTGCTGGGAACGCATAGATTTATTGGCGGATCATAAGAGTTTTGTCGAATTCTTCGCTGAACTTGAGTCCGGCGATCCACTAAAGTTCCAGGGGCCGAAGTCATATAAAGAAAAGATCGCCGAAGAGCAGAAGATTACTTCTTTAAAAGAAGCGGCGGTCGTCGGCAAGGCAAAAA
>JBDRDG010000061.1:0-8063 GCA_043821045.1 Candidatus Omnitrophota bacterium
CGTTATAGAGTATATTGAAATTAATTATCGGCTTCTTTAATTTTTCTTTCTTTAAGAGCCTTAAATCTATAGCCGTCGCCTTGTCCCGGTATAGGGCAAACCGCTTCGCTTAAGAGAAACCGGCCGTCTTTTATCCATGTCTTTAAAATATCCGCTATCTCTTTCGCCTTTTTGTAACTGGACAGACCGCCGCAAGATACTTCTTTCCCGTTAATATTTATCCGGCCGCTTTTTAACTGGGCATAACTTACGAAACCAAGGGGTTTACCTTCACAATAAGGGTAGTTGCGTGAATAATCTACTATGGGAGCGTATATATCATCATCGCTCACCGCTGTCATAGAAGCAATTTCTTCATCCAGTACCGGTATAGGAATACCTATGCCTACGGCTAAACTAACTCCGTACCCCAACATAGAAACACCTTTAAGCCAATCGGCCGACATCTGTTTTAAGTCGCCGCTGACCGCTAAAGTAGCGGCGGGAAACTTTGGCACAGATGCTTGAGTCCTTTCAACTTCCGGATTATGCTGTGTCCCCCAGAAGGAAACAAAACCAACGCCTCCGCCTAAAAATATCTTTGTGCCGATACCAATAGTCCGATAGCAGGGATCATTTAAAAGGGGGCTTAACTGGCCGGCGCTGCAATAATTAGCATTGCCTAAATTGGGCTGTAACACACCCATATAAGTATAGATAACTCTATCGGAAAGATTAACAGCGACATTGTAATTTTGATAGCAGTTGCGCGGGTTGAAAAGAACCGTTTCATTGATATCATTAATGTTTATAAAAGTTTCTAATTTCTTGCGCGGATAACAGTCCGTGCCGTAAGCGGTTGAGATAAGTCTTATATCTTTACCGCGGACAAAATCCTCTATTAGATGTCCGCCGCCATATCCAAATTCACCGGGATAAATCTTGTTCTTTGGATCATCTACCGGTAAGGCCGCCGCGCCCAGGAACAAATCCACAGCGGCAAAACCGGTATATGCCGGTATATCATTTAATAAAGATGTGCCGCCGCCTAATTTAATTCGCGGTTTAGAGTGGCCGATATTTATATACATTCCCGAAGAGCACATCGGACCGAAAGTGCCGGTAGTAACGACATCGACTTCACCTGCCGCCTCTTTTACCCCCTTATTCTTGACAATCGTCTGCATCTCTTCAGCCGTAACCACAACCACATTTCCCTGCCTAATTTTTTCATTTATCTCTCTTATCGTCTTTGCCATCTCTCCCCCCCTCAATTATTCATATTATCAAAAGTTTAAATAACCAATAATCAAAAAACAAGATACAAACAAATTTCAATCACCATTCTTTTGATCCTAGATTCTCGATGCTAGATCCTCGTTCCATAATATTAATTGCGAACATCGAGAAACGAGCATCTAGGATCGAGTATCGAGAATTTATTTGGTTATGGGATTTTGGTCATTGTTTGGTTATTGTTTCTTGTATCTTGGTTATTTCATACTCTCCATAAAACCTTTTACGGCACCTTCATAAATATCTTCTTTTAAAACTCTAAACTCGGGACTCACGATTTAATCATCAAAAAATGAAGTAGAAAGATACCGCTCGCCGCTGTCGGGGAATATAACAACAATTAACTTACCCTTAACGCTCTCTTCTTTGGCAATACTAACCGCCGCCGCCAAAGCGGCAGCGCTCGATATGCCGGCTAAAATGCCCTCTTCTTGAGCTAATCGCTTCATCATACACACTGCGTCATCATCGGAAACTTTCACGATACGATCGATCAAACTAAGATCTAATATTTGCGGGACAAAACCCGCCCCTATCCCTTGAATTTTATGCGGCCCGGGATTACCTCCTGAAAGTACCGGTGAACTATCCGGCTCGACAGCAACCGCCTGAAAATTTTTCTTCCTCTTCTTCAAGACACCGGCAATACCGGTAATTGTACCGCCGGTGCCCACGCCGCTTACCACAATATCTACTTTACCATCGGTATCACGCCATATCTCTTCCGCCGTAGTCTGGCGATGAACCTCCGGATTGGCCTTATTTATAAATTGTTGGGGGATAAAAGCCCGCTCAACCTTACTGCTCAATACCTTAGCCTCTTTAATTGCCCCATCCATGCCGTCTTTACCGTCAGTTAAGATTACTTTTGCGCCCAAAGCTTTTAGCAGCCGCCTTCTTTCTAAAGACATAGTATCAGGCATTGTAAGAATCAGTTTATATCCTTTTATGGCGCAGACAAAAGCTAAGCCGATACCGGTATTACCGCTTGTCGGCTCAATAATAACCGTATCTTTATCGATTAATTTATCCCGCTGGGCCGCCTCAATCATTGCCAAAGCCACCCTGTCTTTTACGCTTGAACAAGGATTAAAAGACTCCAGTTTTGCGACTAAATCGGCTCCCAGATCAGCCGCTATTTTACTCAAGCGGACTAAAGGGGTATGGCCAATTAACTCAGTAATATTGTCAGCGATTCTCATCGTCCTTATCTTTTTTCAATCACACCTCTATCATTATATTATATTATATTTTAATTGGAATCCTTAAAAAAATCTATATGTAATACATTTTAACTTCTTCGCTGTTTTTAAACAATTCCTTCTGCTCATTAACTAAATCCTCTAAAGAATTAGATTTAAGTTCCCTTCTCAACACAGAAACCAACTTACCCCAGAAAACTTTTGCGCCGCAAAAGGAAGATCTCTTACATATATCTGACTCATCAACGCATAGGATCAAATTGCTGCCTTCAAAAGCCTCAACAATATCATATACTGAAATATCGCAAGGTTTACGGCTTAAAATATAACCCTTACCTTTTCCTGCAGTTTTAATCAGTTCCCTGGTCTTTAAAACAGAAAATATATGGTCAAGATACTTTAAAGAAATACCCTGTTTTCTAGCTACATCTTTAAGCAGCAACACCCCTCCCTTATTATAATTAAGGGCTAACTCCATTGTTGCTCTTAAGGCATAGCGCGTTTTAGTCGACAGCTTCATACAATCCTATTTATTCTATAAGAAGAGTAGGATTATAACAAACACCAAAAGGCTGTCAAGAGAAAATATAATTGAAGATATAATTGTTTTTGTAGTTTATTGCGCCCAGAGCTTTTTGAGGGCGAAATACGCTTTCTTCGGCAGACGTTTGTTGATATTATTTTCTTCTTCTTGAGCGATGGCAACAAGACCAAACCACTCTTCATTCATATTAAGGTTATTAGGGGCTTTTATATCTAAATAATAAGAACCGTTAGACCAGCCAGCTTCTTTATTATGTACATCCCAGCCAGGCGCGTACCCTTCATTATACTTCCACCACTCATCACTCCACTCAAAAACCACACCCCCCAGGCAATTGCCTTTTGTATTGCCGGAAGCCACACTGTTTTTGTAAATACCTTTCCACTGCGAAACCAAGAATTCTCTCTGCATATCATCATCGGCGCTATCCTTATAGGAATTATAGCTGTCAGCGCCGAATTCAGAGAGAAAAAGCGGCCGGTCATAAATCCTTCTAATATTATCGAACAGTGTGCCGAAGACCTTACCGCGGTAGGCGATTATCGCTAAAATATCTATATTACGGCATACAGCGGTAGCGACATTAAGCAAAGTCGCCTCGCCGTTACCTAAAGCTACCAAATGTTGCTTGTCAATCTTCTTAATCTCGCCGGCGATATCATCAACAAAAGAATAATATATTTCGGCCCGCCGCGCAACTTTCTCCGCCGGATCATCTATTGCCTCAATCTCCTTGTTTGTCCAGAAAACGACATTCCCCGAGCAGGTATAGTTATTTTCATTGCCTAAAACCCAGAGGAGAATACCTTTTTCATTTTTTAAAGCCTCCACCATGTTAAGCACTTGGTTCTTAACTTCTTTTCTAAAATCGCTGTCGGCATAATTAGGGCCGCCGCACCATAAACCCAGCCAATCGCCGACAATAGTATATATTCCAAACTTATCATGCATCTCTCTGATAAAACTCCTCGCTTTCTCCAGGTCTTTTCCGCAGGAGTATATTCGCACACAGTTAATTCCCATTTCTTTCATCAACTGGCCGTCTTTAAGCCATGGTTTATTTTCATCGCTAAACAAATCGTAATCATACCCCTTGCCGATGGGAGCGGGGTTATAGGTCACCCCTTTTATGAGGAAAGGCTTGCCGCCGACGGACAGGAAATAACCGCCGTCTTCTGTCCGCTTGACAGAATGACCCTCTTGGAGGAAGAAACACCCGGACAAAAAAAAGAGGCAAGCGAATATAATGCCTGCCTCTTTCAAAAGCCTATTATTTTTCATACCTTATTTCATCAAGATAAAAAGAGATGCCCTCGGGGTTATTAACATCGATGTTTGTCGCCCAGCAAAAACCGCCGATCACATAAGAAAGGTCTCTGCCTCTCAAATCAATTTCATATTTATTCCAATCCTTAGTTAATTTTACGGGGCCGATACCGACACTGTCAGAATCAATATATTCGCCGCTGACTATACCGCCCATTTTAAACTCGTTTATGATCTCCCCGCCTTCCTCTCCCTTAGCCCAAAAGGTAAGTTTTGTCGCTCCCTGCAAATCGAAACCGGCATCAGGTATCTCTCCCCATTTATTCGCCGGGTACTGCCAGTAAATACCGGCCCAACGCGTGCCGGAATTGTTCTTATAAGAAACTTTAATGCAGGCTTTTCCCGAATAAGGATTTTCTTTCCAGTCAACCTTAAGGCGCAAATCCTGAGCAGCCGTTGCCGGCATCCAGCCGCTGGGGATAAAATGATTGTCCAAAGAAGCGACATCAGCGTATACGTAAAAAGGGAAATTTGTTTTTGTGTCTTCTTTCGCTAAAGAAGGGTCGGAAGAGAATAGGATGTCATCAAGGTAAACAACCTGCCCTTTTTCCGCCTGATCAGCGTTGAAAATTATGCAAAAACCGCCGTTTATGTAAGAAAGATCTTTAGCGGTCAAATTAATATCATACTTTTCCCACTGCTTAGTCAGGCGTATCGGGCCATACTCTTTATGGACCGTATCGGGATAAGGCACAGCGCCTCCGTCGGCGGCTTTTTGAATTCCGCCTACCTTGACTAAGGCAATAACTTCTCCCCCCTCTTTTCCCCGCGCCATGAATGAAAGTTTGTTAAAACCGGTAAGGTCGAATCCGGTCTGTTTATCACCCCAGTTGTTTGCCGCCGACTGCCAATATATTCCCGACCAGCCATTACCAGCCGAACGTTTAGCAGTATAACCAATCTCTATACAGGTCACTCCCGAGAAAGGCTCGGACTGCGACTGATCATTAAATTTCATATCGCCGTAATCTCCCATCCAGCCGCTGGGAATAAATCTATTATCCGGCGAACTCTTATCTTTATAGATAACGAAATCGCCTTTAGCGAAGCCGCTTCCTAAACTGAGCATAAGTAAGATGCTTAAGGAAACTAATATTCTTCTCATCTTTCCTCCTTTTTTCTCGCAACTAAACTATTTCGCTTAACTCTAAAATAATTAACTGTTGGAAAAGTAAACACATCACCCCCTCTTTTAATCAAAACGCATGTTTGATTCGGATTGATTGTCTGGATTAAAATCAATTCCAAAGCCGCTTATATGTAAAATAGCTATCTTTTATATGGCGTAAGAAAGGCGAACTTGTACCCTCGCCCTGGCCGCACAAACCGAACCACTCTTCGCGGTAATATCCGCCTAAAAAAGGCCCGGCGGCAACGCCTTTTTTATCATGATATCCTGGTTCATAAGCCTTCCACCACTCATCAAGCCATTCAAAAACAATACCGCCTAAAGCGTTACCGGCTCCGTAGCCGCAAGAATTATCGCGTATATCCTGCCAGGCGTTCTCATGATAAACTGCCTGATACTCTTGTGCCTCTTTCTGACTGTACCCTTGGGCGTAAGAAGGGCTGCCGTACTCGGTAAGCATCACCGGCTTATCAACAACTCTCTTTACTTCATCCCATAAACCAAGGAAACCGTGGCGCCCGCGGTAAGCATTGGCCCCGAAAATATCGATAGCGGGACATTCTCTCGCAAATAGATCAAGATAAATCACATCGCCGGAAGCAATCGCTACCGGCCGTTTATACGGGTCGAGTTCTTTGATAAGCTTAGCGGCACGGTTAGCGAACTTAAAGAAACTCTCTGGTTTTTTATCGGCATTACAGCCCAAACCGTAAACATTTTCATTTCCCAGAAGCCACATGAAAACGTATGGTTCATCTTTAAACTCAATGACCATCCGGCGCACACTTTCAAGCATATTATCCTGGTGAGTTAAATTATCATAGTCGGTGCCTTCCTGCCAGGCAGCGCCGCTTCCTAAGGTATATTTGCCCAAAAAATCACCTATTATCACATATATACCATATTTATCATGCATTTTACCAAAAACTTTTTTATTTAATTCGAACGGCTGGTGGTACATACGAATAGCGTTAACGCCCATATCTTTCATAAGCTGAAAATCTCCCACTACCGGCTCGTTGTCATCACGAAGGTTATTCCCATTTCTATCTACCCACGCTTCATAAGGGCCATCAAGCAAACCGTTATTATTGCTATCTAAAACTGTCCAATCGCTTAAGCTCCCTTCATCCGGCGACTGCCCCACTGGTGTAGGGGCATAAGTTACAGCCTTAATCATCGCCGGTTTACCGTCAATCAATAACTGCCAGTCACCGCTCTCATACTTTACTAGTTTTATCTTCGATTCCCCGATAGTTTTTATAATCTTACCGCCATTCCTCTTCTTATCGATAAACCCGTATATTTTGTTGAGAAAATCACGTTTTATTAAACGGCCGGGATTAACAATAAATTGATCGTTTCTTATATCGTTATCAAAACCGTTGATTATCTCTATAGAAGCGTCTTTAAGTTCTAAATTTAACTCGGGGTAGTTCTTTATAATATTTTTAATCCTGTATAACGCTACCTTGCCTATGTACCAGGGTGTCTGCCAATATGTCCATCCGACGGTTTCCGGGAAATGAACTAAAACAGCATAATAGGCTTTTAGCGCCGCTTTCAACAAGCCGCTGCGCTCCAGTATATCGGCAATATAAAACTGCTTTACTCCCGGCGGCTCAGGCGCTAAATTCCATTTATAAAAAGCCGTGTTCAAATCCCGCGAATTAAGTATCTGCCAATGATCAATAGAAAAAAGATTCTTTTTTATTTTAATGAACTTGGGGTCGAATTTGATCGCGGTAGAATTAGGGAAAACAGCCTCACCGACAGCTTTTGATAAGCCGATCGGATCATTAACTATATACTTATACTTAGCCGTGCCCACACCTTGAAATTCACCATATTTCTTGTAATTTACGGGGAATTCTTTCCCCTGATCGTAAATGGTTACTTTCGTTATAACGACACTCTTCACGTCATCATCCTCAATAATCCTGCCGGTTTTTAATTTTCTTAAAGTAATTTCCGCTTTTTCTTTTATCGACCAAAACCAGCCGCGCGGGTCCCAGCTCTGGGCAAAAGGGTATTTCTCTACCACGGCTTCAAAAACCTCTGTCGCTTCCTCTATTTTACCTTCCCGCATTAAGGCTTCACCTTTAATGAAATAACAGGTGGCTACGTCATTCATGAGCGAATATAAATTCTCTTTCCCCTGCAGGGGAAAATCAGATAAGCTGACGGCTAACCGATCGGCTTCCTGAGAGAATTTCTCAACACACTCACCGGTCAACTGATAAACCACCTCAAAATTCCTTTTGCCCAATTCGGCCCAGCCTCTAGTAACATAATCGCCTGTAGTTTGAGAATATGCGAAATTAATCCCCTGCCAGAACAACAGAATAAATATGATTATAAGCATCTTGTCTCTTAGGAATGCCACAATCTCATCTCCCTTTATAATTTTCTGCCGTGAAAAGTTCTAAGCCAATGCAAGGTCATTAAACAGCCTGATTAATAAAGCTCTGCGGCCTCATGGTTCGACTCCGCTCACCATCTTTCGAAGAGTTTAAACTCCTTAAAGACGCGGGCTTGAACATATTGAATAACCAAACCATCCTGAGCATGTCGAAGGACAGCCGCA
>JBDRDG010000062.1:0-5560 GCA_043821045.1 Candidatus Omnitrophota bacterium
GGGCAGTGCTAAACAAAAAATCTCCCATGTTAGCTAATTTAGCTAAGGGTTTAAGCTGCCGGCTGTTATACTTTTCTGATGAGGTTGATAACGAAAATTACTCGGCCGTATATAGAATAGCAACTATTTTTCGATTAGCAAAAACGGATTGTCTTAAAGTGTTCTCTAGTTTTAGCGGTATGCCCCACCGGATGCAGATTGTAAGGAGAGTTAACGGCGTAAATTTTATCAACGATTCCAAAGCGACAAATCCAGCCGCCACCATATGGGCTCTTAAGAGTGTAAAAAAGCCGCTGATACTTATTGCCGGGGGAAAGGATAAAGGGATGGATTATACCACTATTAGGCCTTATGGCGGCAGGATAAAAAAGATTAATCTCATCGGAGAGGCGTCTTCCAAGATTAGAGAACATTTGGGCGGTTATTTTAAGGCGGAAACATTTTCTTCCTTAGAGGAAGCGGTATCTAACGCCTACTCTCATGCCCAAGAGGGGGAGACCGTTCTTTTATCTCCGATGTGTGCGAGTTTCGATATGTTTTTCAGCTATATTGACAGAGGAAGAAAATTCGTTTCAATTGTAAATAGACTTTGATCGTGGAGAGGATTAATTTAGAGAGGCAATTTGTTTTTATATCTGTCGTAGCCTTGAGCCTTTTCGGCTTGCTGCTAATATACAGTGCTTCCTGTATATACGCCTTGCGTACATATAATAACAGCGCATATTTTTTCAGCCGGCAAGTTGTTTACCTGGTAATATCTTTGGTGGCATTTTTCCTTGCTTTACTTTTAGACATAGGAACTATTAGGAGATTTAATAAAGAATTTTTGTTTTTTACCGTTTTCCTCTTAGTTCTTGTTTTGGTAATCGGCAAAAAGGCCGGCGGGGCAAGAAGATGGCTTTCTTTAGGCGTGGTTAGTTTTCAGCCTTCGGAGATATTGAAAATAGCTTTTCCCCTCTATGTCGCGGATTTTTTTGTTAGGAAAGGCGGTACGATCAGGTTATTACGGGAAGGGCTCCTGCCTTTACTGTTTATTTGGGGAGTGTTTTCGGTATTAATCGTTCTTGAGCCTGATCTGGGGACGGTGGTCTTTTGGTTGATATGGATTTTTTTTATGCTTTTCATCGCACGCGCCAAGGCCAGGCATCTTGGTGCAATCTTATTAGTAGGTCTTTTGTTTTCTTTTATATTAGTTAAGACTCATCCTTATCGTTTCGCCCGCCTCGTATCTTATTTAGACCCTTGGCAGGACCCGCGGGGAAGCGGTTTTCAGATCATTCAGTCACAGATCGCCTTCGGAGAAGGAGGTCTGTGGGGAACAGGCTTGGGCAGCGGCAGACAGAAACTTTTATTTTTACCCGCGGCGCATACTGATTTTGTTTTCTCAATCATCGCTGAGGAGTTTGGTTTTTTTGGTTCACTGGCGGTATTGAGCGTATACTTTCTTATTGTTATAAAGGCATTGGAAATATCAATGAGGTTGAAAGATAACTTTGCCCGCTATGTCTGTCTCGGCATAAGTTTTCTTTTTGGTTTAGAAGTTATAATAAATGTTGGTGTGAGCTGCGGCCTTATGCCGACCAAGGGTATGGCCCTGCCGTTTATAAGTTATGGCGGAACGAATCTATTTGTCCATTACGTGCTTTTAGGTATTTTTTTTAATCTCACGAGACAGCCGCGCCGGTTAGCTAAAATTGAATAATAATATCGTTTTTTATGTTAAAATAATAGTTACGGCATATTTATGAAAAATATATGCGGATAATTCTGGCATGCGAAAGAAGCGGCGGCCATGTTTTTCCGGCACTGGCTTTGGCCAATAAGATAAAAGATGAGTCAAAAAAGCAGGATAAAAGTCGCGAAGTTATTTTTTTCGTCACATCAGCTTCTCTCAAGGAGTATATCAAGAAAGATAACTTTCTCGTCCTCGGGGCAGTTTTGCCTTTTCGGAACATAGTGATTGAAGGCTTGTTCCGTATGTTTGAAGCGGCGCGACTTATCATCAGTTTAAGGCCGGAACGCATTATTGGTTTCGGCGGCCGGGACAGTTTCTTCCTGGTCCTTTTCGGGTCGTTATTGGGTATCGATACCCGTATCTATGAGCTTAATGTCAGATTCGGTAAAGCCAACCGTATATTACGGATTTTCGCCCGTAAAGTACTATGTGCCTTTAGGCCGGCGACGATGAATCGAAAAACCGTGGTTAGCGGCATCCCTCTGCGGAAGAATATAATAAAAATAGATAGAGAAGCTGCGCGGCGGACTTTAAACTTTGAGGATAAACCGGTAATTTTCTGTTTAGGCGGCAGCCAGGGCGCGTCATTTATTAATAATATTTTTCTCCAATTAGTTAGCGGCAGGGAAGAAGATTTTCAGATTATTCATCTTACCGGTAAAAGAGATTACTTTAAAATTGTTCAATTATATAATAAAATAAATAAGAAAGGTTTAGTGAAAGCTTTTGATTATTCTACTGAGATATTTTATAGCGCAGCTACTCTTGTGATTTCACGCGCGGGAGCTTCTACATTAGGGGAAATAGCTTTTTATCGTGTTCCGTCAATATTGATCCCTTATCCCGGGGCAGGAGGGCATCAAGAGCAAAACGCTTTATATTTTAAGAGACGTAATGCGGCCGCGGTATTTTTTGAAGGCGGTTTCTCTTTTACTCAATTTGCCCTGACGGTTAAAGATTTTCTTTATGATCGAAAGAAGAGGGGCGAAATAAAAGATAATCTCGCAAAGATTAAGTTGGCAGTTAGTTATGATCGGTTTGCCGTTTGCGAGTGAAGTTGCATGGTTATGGAAAATATTTTACTGAAAGCAAAAAGAGTGCATTTTGTCGGTATCGGCGGTATAGGGATGAGCGGACTCGCCCTTATCTTAAAAGATAAAGGGTTTAAACCGCAAGGCTCTGATATAAGCGATAATTCAAATGTAAAGATGCTTGAGGCCGAAGGTATTCCGGTTTATATCGGGCACAGCGCGTCTTTTATCAATTCCGATATCGATTTGGTTGTTTACTCCTCGGCAGTAAAAGAGGATAACCCTGAAATTCGCGAAGCGGAAAAACAGGGGATTCCCCTGTTAAAAAGAGGGCAGCTGCTTGCTTTGCTTTCGCGTGACCGCAAAACTATTGCCATAGCCGGAAGCCATGGCAAGACAACGACAACTTCTCTTATCGGATATCTTTTAACTTCTTTGCGATATGACCCGACAGTTTTTATCGGAGGAGTTTCTTTAAATTATTCTCGTAATGCCTGGAACGGAAAAGATTATTTTGTGATTGAAACTGACGAGAGCGATGGAAGTTTTCTATATTACAATCCCTGGTGTTCACTAATTACTAATGTTGATTATGAACATATCGATTATTATAAGAATATGGGCGCTCTTCGAGATAGCTTTTTGCAGTTCGCTTCGCAAACTAAAGAAAAAATATTTGTCTGGGGTGACGACGCTAATATAAAAGATTTTCTTGGTTTAGACCGTGTCGTAACTTATGGTCTATCCGAAGGCAATACGATAAGGGCGGTTAATCTTGTTTTTTACAGCACGCATACTTGTTTTGATCTGGTGATCGGAACAAAACAGATAATTTCCGTAAAATCCCCCCTTTTAGGTGTTCACAATGTTTTGAACCTCATCGCCGTATTAGGACTTTTTGATTATTTAGGCGAGGATTTAATGAAAGTGCTTTCTTTGCTCGCTAATTACAAAGGCGTTAAAAGACGTTTTCAAATTAAAGGCACTGTTCAAGATATCTGTTTCGTTGATGATTACGCCCATCATCCTAAAGAGATACAAGCGACTTTACAGGCAGCGAAGGCTTTGGCTCCTAAAAGAATAGTGGCGGTATTTCAGCCCCATCGTTACAGCCGGATAAAATTACTCTATAGTGAATTTAGCCGTTGTTTTTACGACTGCGACTGTCTTGTTGTGACTGACATATATTCGGCAGGAGAACCCCCTGTTGATGGGATAGATAGCTGCTTTTTATTTAAAGAAATCAGTAAGTATTATGGCGGGTCTATATATTATATTCCCCGCGAGAATTTGATTCGAGAAGTCGTTCCTTTGTTGAAAGATGGTGATCTCGTAATTGGTCTGGGAGCGGGTGATATCAATTTAATCATCGCTAAGGTTATGGAGGAATACAAATCTTTTAGCAGTAAAAATATCGCTGTATAAACGCTATGGCAGAGAGTAGTAGTCTTGCATATATAAACAATACGGTTTTTTTAAAGGATATGACCCATTTTAAGATCGGCGGTTTGTGCCGGCATTTTTTTATCGCTCATACCTTTGACGATTTGCAGCACATATTTAAGAATTTTATTCAGCAAGGCGATGAGTTTCATTTCCTCGGCGCCGGGTCCAACCTGTTGATTAACGACGGCGAAGTTACAAAACCGGTAGTTACGTTGGGTAAAGAGTTCCAGTATATAAAAAAATTAAAAGAGTGTTTTTTTGAGATAGGGGCGGGTGTTAGATTATCACAAATTATTTTTAACTGCCTAAAAGATAATCTTGGCGGTTTAGAGAATTTAGTAGGCATACCGGCTAGCATGGGAGGCCTTGTCGCCACAAACGCCGGTAGTTTCGGTAAGGATATCTCATCCTGCATGGAAGAAGCCGTGGTGTTTACAAGAGAAGAGGGGATTCTGCGGTTGAAAAAAGAAGATATACACTTTGGTTACCGTTACTCTTCTTTGCGCGGTAAGATAATTTTAAACTGCCGGATAAGATTTCAAAAAGACAATAATGTGAAAAAAAATATAATGAGTTATTTAAAACGGCGATTGTCTTCCCAGGATTTTCTCCATCCCAGCGCCGGCTGTATTTTTAAAAATACGACCGCCGCCAGCGCGGGACTTTTAATCGAGCGCTGCGGCCTTAAAGGATTTACCGTAGGCGCGGCTCAGGTTTCGCAAAAACACGCTAACTTCATTGTAAATTTAGGCGGCGCCTCGGCAAAAGACGTGGCGGTTTTGATTTCGCTGATCAAGGAAAAGGTCTATAACAAGTTCGGAATTGAGTTAGAAGAAGAGATAGAAAGGTGGGAGATATAGTTTTATCCGTCTTTTAAAGAGATGCATAGGGTTGTTGTTGTGTACTTCTTCTGGGTTTAGGCAAGAGGTATTTAGCAAAATGAAGCTAAAAAGTACAAATTACAAACAAATCACATCATCAAATAAACAATGACCAAAACGGTTCTTGTAATTAAAGATTTTGCTGCTGAAATCTCGAAGTCGCGCGCGCTGTTTAGAGGATTAGATAGCGAGAATAATGATGAGTTTGGATGGTATTAAAGTAGGTGTTTTAATGGGAGGAGTTTCGCCGGAACGGGAGGTGTCTTTGTTTTCCGGTCGTCAAGCCGCCTTGGCTTTGGAAAGAAATAGTATTAATATTGAAGAGGTGGATATTGTGACGGCGGATAAGGATTCGGTTAAGGAATTAATTATAAAGAAAAATATGCAGATAGCATTTATCGCTCTGCACGGAGAGTTTGGTGAAGACGGCCAAATTCAGGCCATCCTTGATGAATTAGATGTTCCTT
>JBDRDG010000063.1:0-8312 GCA_043821045.1 Candidatus Omnitrophota bacterium
CCTTCGACCTTGAATCTAAAGAACAGTTTGAAAGCGACAATAAATCCTACTCTAAATATCCAGTACCACATCTTATTTTGAACAAAAATTTACACAAGATTACTTATCACTTTTACTCTTTACCTTAACGCCGAAAACGACGCGGGCGGAAGAAACAACGACGCCGTCTACTTTAGCGGAAGAATTTACGATACCGCCTTCATCGACGATTTTCTCGACAACCGCTTCAAGTATCAGCTGGTCCCCCGGAACTACGGCTTTCTTAAATTTAGCCTCTACTTTGCCAAGATAAAAGCCAGGGTTTTTCTTCATTACATGGGGCTTTAACACCGAGTAAATAATAATGCTTGCCTGGGCCATTGCCTCAATGATTATCGTCCCCGGCATAACCGGATTACCGGGGAAGTGGCCTTTGAAAAAATAGTCGTTAATCGTGACGTTCTTTAAACAAACGACCTTTTTCCCTTCTTCGTCTATCGCTAAAACCTGATCGATAAAGATAAAGGGGTACTTTTGAGGCAGGACTTCTTGAATTTTGTCAATATTCCAGATACCATCCATTCTATTTGGCAAAAATCCTCTCTAATATCTCATATATATTTTCCAACGAACGCATGTTGGGTATTTCCTGTTCCGGTATGCTAATACGGTATTTCTTCTCGATAGCGGCAACCATCTCTAAGGCCATCATGCTGTCAATACCCAAATCTTCGATAAATTTTGCCCCGTCTTTTAACTCCTCTTCGGGAATTTCCGATATCTCGGAAATTATCGTTTTGATCTCTTTTTTAACCTGATCAAACTCAACCTTATCACACATCATCTCTCCTTTTTAAGCTAAATTTATATTACTAATCCGCCGTCAACTTTTATCACTTCTCCGGTTATGTAGGCGGCTTTCTCGCTTGCGAGAAAAACACAAAGATCAGCTACTTCACGCGGTTTACCAAAGCGTTTAACCGGTATATAATTTAGAAACTCTTTTTTCAGCTCCGGCTTTAAGGCATCGACCATGTCGGTCTCTATATAGCCGGGACATACGACATTAACCCGTACGCCGTAGGCGGCTACCTCTTTTGCCAGCGACTTAGAAAAACCGATAATACCGGCTTTGGAAGCGCTGTAATTTGTCTGCCGCGCCACGCCGGTAAGGCCGCTTACCGAACTCATATTTATGATACAACCGCTTTTCTGTTTTAGAAAGGTGACAATTGAAGCCCGCGTGAGGTTAAAAACCCCTCCTAAATTAGTATCAATAACATCTTTCCAGTCCTCGGGCATCATCATCATCAAAGCCTTGTCTTTAACGATACCGGCGTTATTGAGTAAAATATCGAGACGTTTGAATTTTTCCAGGGTTTTTTCGACAAGTTCGCGACAGCGATCGGCATTTTTGACGTCTAACTGAAAACTAAACGTTTTTACGCCGATGGGTTTCAGCTCTTTTTCAAGTTTGTCCGCCTCATCTTTATTCTTGTTATAGGTAAAAATCACGTTGGCCCCTGCCTGAGCGAAAGCAAGACAACAGGCCCGGCCGATTCCGCGTGACCCGCCGGTAATAATCGCGTTTTTCCCCTGTAGCTCTTTCATAAAAATAATTATACCATATAATTGTTAATAATTACTAATATAAATGTATGCTTTCTTACTCCCACTCTATGGTAGCCGGCGGCTTTGAACTAATGTCAAAAACAACGCGGTTTATGCCCCGCACGCGGTTAATGATTGTGTTTGATATATCCTGCATGACTTCGTAAGGAAGTTTCGCCCAGTCAGCCGTCATCCCATCTAAACTTTCAACCGCGCGCACGGCCACGACATACTCATAGGTACGCTTATCCCCCATGACCCCCACGGTCTTTAAGGGAAGGAGGATGCAAAAAGACTGCCATAGTTTTTTGTAAAGGCCCCTCTCTTTTATAATCTTTATCAGAATGGCGTCGGCCTTACGTAAAATAGCAAGCCGGCTCGTTCTAATTTCGTCGATAACCCTGATTGCTAAACCCGGCCCGGGGAAGGGCTGGCGCCATATTATATCATCGGGCAGTTTCAGGAGTTTGGCGATTTGACGCACTTCATCTTTAAAAAGTTCACGGAAAGGTTCGATCAGTTTAAGACGCATGTTTAACGGCAGGCCGCCGACGTTGTGATGAGTTTTAATTGTTGAGGTCGGGCCGCCGAAGAAAGGAACCGATTCAATAACGTCGGGGTAAAGCGTCCCTTGCACTAAAAAATTGGCCTTCTTTATTTTCTTAGCTTCTTCCTCAAATATACGGATGAACTCGTGCCCGATTATCTTACGTTTCTTCTCCGGGTCGCTTACCCCTTTGAGCTTATCGAGAAAGCTTTTAGCGGCGTCAATCACACGCAGATCAATCTTGAAATTATCGCGGAAAACCCCGGCTACGGTCTTGGCCTCATCATGACGCAATAGGCCGTTATCGACAAAAATACATTTTAGCCGTTTGCCGACAGCTTTCTGGACTAAGACGGCGGCGGCGGAAGAGTCGACTCCGCCGCTTAATCCGCATATTACGTTGCTGGTTTTAACGGTCTTGCCTATCTCATTTATCTTCATATTGACAAAATCTTTCAGCTGCCAGGTGGCGAAACATTCACATATACGGAATAAAAAATTAGAGATAATCTGCAGGCCAAAGTCGGTATGGACAACTTCGGGGTGAAACTGAACGCCGTAAAGTTTACTCTTAGGGCTGCCTACCGCCGCGTAACGCGTATTGTTTGTATGAGCCAGCAGTTCAAAGTTATTCGGTAAGGTTTCGGCCCGGTCGGCATGGCTCATCCATGAGGTAATTTTTGCCGGAAGAGAATAAAAAATGTCCTCATGTTTATCAATATACATAAGCGACCGGCCGTACTCCCTTCTCTTGGCCTCTTTTACCTTGCCGCCTAACGTCTTGATCATAACCTGCATGCCGTAACAGATTCCTAAGACCGGAACTTTTAACTTTAGAATCTCTTTGTTTAAAACCGGCGCCTTTGTTTCATAGACGCTGTAAGGGCCGCCGGACAAGATAATGCCTTTAGGCTTACACCGTTTAATTTTGCCTGTTTCCGCGTTACAGGGGAATATCACACTGAAAACGTGCAATTCACGAATCCTGCGGGCGATAAGCTGAGTATATTGCGAACCGAAATCAAGAATGACAATTGTATCCTTCATGCTTTATCAGAATTCAGTCGCGGGTCTTGAGTCTTGTGTCTTGAGTTAAAATATAATACTCGCCACTATCCACACACGACTCACAACTAAATTTACTTGCCCATGCCGACCTGCTGGATTACCTGGAAGATTTTACCTTCGGTCTGAATCGAAGGCGCGATAATCATCTCAACAAAACTCATCTCTTTAAGTGTCCTGGCGCCTAAAGAACCCATACTGGTAGCTAAAGCGCCGATCAAATTCTGCGACCCGTCATCGACCGTGGCCGGACCGTACAGAATCTCCTCCAGGCTCCCGGAAACACCGACCTTTATCCGCGTGCCGCGCGGTAAATTACCGTGAGACGTAGCCATGCCCCAGTGAAAACCTTTACCCGGCGCTTCTTTTGCCCGGGCAAAAGCCGACCCAATCATTACCGCATCGGCGCCGGAAGCAAACGCTTTACAGACTTCGCCGCCGATACGCATCCCCCCGTCAGTAATAATCGGAACATACTTACCTGTTTTCTTAAAATAAAAATCGCGCGCCGACGCCGCGTCAATTGTTGCCGTTACTTGCGGCACGCCGATTCCCAAAACACCGCGCGTTGTGCAGGCCGCGCCCGGACCAACGCCGATTAAAAGGCCGCTGGCGCCGCTCTCAAGAAGTTCTAAAGTAACATCGTAAGTTACGCAGTTACCGAGAATGACCGGCACTTTACGGTCTTTGCATAACCCGTGGAGATCTAAGGCTTTATACCTCTGGCTGATATGTTTTGTTGTTATTACCGTGGACTGGACGACAAAACAATCGACGCCGGCTTCCTCGGCGATAGAAACAAACCGCTGGGCGTTTTGAGGTATACAGCTTACCGCCGCGTATCCGCCGGATTTTTTAATCTCCTCAATACGCCTTGAAATGAGTTTTTCTTTTACCGGCTCGGTATATATTTTCTGAATTAAATTTGTCGCTTCGTGGACATTACTGGAAGCGATTTTATCCAGCACTTCATATGCGTTATCATACCTTGTCTGCACGCCGTCTAAATTCAATACCGCTATCCCGCCAAGGCGCGACATCTCAACGGTAAATCTTACATCAACCACGCCGTCCATAGCCGCGGCTATAATCGGGACAGCGAACTTTCTGCCGCCGAATTCCCAGGCGGTATCGACCTCTTCAGGATTAACCGTGACATTTCCCGGAACAAGAGCCACCTCATCAAACCCGTAACAGCGCCGCGCCCGTTTGCCTATACCGATCCACTCTGCCATCTTATACCTCCTTCTTATACGTATTGTCAAAAATATCTTATACCGTGACTTGCTACTCCTATCAACTATACGCTAGCCTCTAGCCTGTCAATGAACCTAGACCGACTTCTGTCGCTAGATTAGTTCTTTGTTCCTTCGCTTTCATTTATCCCGAGTATGCCCGAGGTTTCACCTAAATCGCCCGCATTCATTCCCCCGGCGTGAACGCCGGGAATTTCTGTTTGACGATTAAAATATACCAGTTATGTTACCTGAAAAAACCAACGGAATCAAGGATTTATTCGATTAAATTCTTTTTGACAAAACTTGGCGGTATATACAAAATCCGCCTTTTATGTTAATATAATTTGATTAATAAAACATATAAAATCGTAGAGAGAAGGAGGTTATCATGGAAATTGTAATAGTCTTATCCCTTATCATGGTATCTATCTTCCTGCTTGGCATTAGGATAGTACGCCCTACCCACCGCGGTTTAATTGAACGTTTAGGCAAGTATAACCGCTTTGCCAATCCGGGATTTCACTGGATTATGCCGATTATCGAAAACATCTATATCGTGAACGTAACCGAACAGATGGTCGACGCCCAGCCACAGGAAATTATTACCTTTGATAATTTAAACGCCCGCGTGGACGCGCAGGTCTATTTTAAAGTTAAATCCGATGAAGAAAACGTAAAAAATTCCCAGTACAATGTTAACCACTATCAACATCAGATCGTCAATCTGGCACGCACTACTCTACGGAACATAATCGGCACGCTCACGTTAAAATCGTCTAATAGCGAACGGGGAAAGATTAACTCCGGCCTCCATGATACATTGCGCGAAGAAACGGCAAGCTGGGGCATTGAGATTGTCCGTACGGAGCTAAAAGAAATAGATCCTCCTCAGGACGTTCAGGACACGATGAATAAAGTCGTGAAAGCCGAAAACGAAAAAGTCGCCGCGATTGATTTTGCCACGGCGAGAGAGACTACCGCCGACGGCGAGAAACGCGCCAAGATTAAAGAGGCCGAGGGTATCAAACAGTCGAGAATCTTGCAGGCCGAAGGCGAAGCCGAAGCCATCCGTTTAGTAAACGAAGCGGCGGAAAAATACTTCGTCGGCAACGCCCAAATCCTGCGCAAGCTTCAGGCGGTGGAAAACGCTTTGGAAAATAACGCGAAAGTCGTAATCCCCACAAACAGCGAGCTGGTAAACGTAATCGGCGAATTAGCCGGGATAATGCCGCTTAAGAGAAAAGACGAATAAAAAAATTACGATATGTTATTATTCGACACAATTACAGTGTCGAGCATGGAACCCCGCGTGCATCCACGTGGCACCTACCATTTTGACGGGATTCTTACCACGTTAGTACGTGGGACGGCCTGTCCCTAGTACGTATCCCGGGTATTTCTCGGGATTCTCTCGGGAAATCCCGATGACAGAAACCCTGAATAATATACAGGTAATTTTTCCCTGCAGGGTTCCTTGGTATGAAACAGTTATTCAAGGATTTTATTCCTTACTTTATGTCAAGAAACCGCCATTCATCCACGGGCATGCCCGTGGTCTTCTGGCATCGGGATAAACACAGGAAAGCTCCGAAAGCCCGCGGTTTCCTAATAATCGCCTCGCATTCATCCCCGGCTTAATCCTTCCGGGATACTCAGGACAAGAAGCCGGGAATTTCTGCGTATCGATTAAAAATGAAAAACGCGAAACTATATATTAATGTGATATCTTTCTACTTAATACGCGCTACGTACGGCGGGATACGCCATTTCGCTCTTTGACTCGTAATCAACCCTCCATAACAAAGGGAAGTTACCAATATTATTTATTCTCAAAATCTTTAATTGTTTTAAGCACATCCTCTTTAGTCTCAGCCGCGATAAGCGAACGGCGGAAAGAAGAGTTCATAAGGAGCCGTGACAGTTCGGCAAGAAGCCGCAGGTAATGGTTTAAATCAGACGGATCAGCCCCCATGAGGAAAATCAGATTTACTTTCTGGCCGTCGATAGAATTAAAATCAACCCCATTTACTGACTTGCCAAACCCGATAATGAAATCGGAAACGGCGTTTGTCCGCGCGTGCGGGATAGCGATTCCGTGGCCGATTCCGGTTGAACCCAACGCCTCACGTTCAAAAACGTCGGAAATAAACTTATCTAGATCGCGAATCTTACCGGCAGCGGATAATTTATCCGTGATCTCTTTAATCGCTTCTTTTTTATCAACCGCTTTTAACTCCATGACACAAAACTCTTCTTTTAAATGGTCGGATACGCGCATAGCAGGACTCCTTTCTAATTAGTTAAGAAATTCTGTAAGCAAAACCAACAAGGGTCTTTACGATAAAGCTTTTAAGAAAAATAATCGCTAATACAACAATCATGGGAGAAATGTCTATCCCGGTATTATAACTAAAGGTGATTTTACGCCGCACCGCATCAAGCACAGGCTCAGTCACTCTGTAAAGCAATTGGACTATCTGACTGTACGGACCGGGATTAAACCAGCTGATTAAAGCTCTGGCGATAACGCACCAGGAAAAGACAGTAAGAACAATATCAACAACTTTCGCCAGAGAAAAAAGAAAATTACTCAAAACAATCGCCATGGCACGATTAGTTTACCTTTGCTGAAAGTATATCCTTCGAGGTATTATAAACAGCTAAAGAAACTTTAGCAATAAAATCTTTTGCCTGGCGGTAGCTGGAGAAATCCGAGGTTACAACACAAATGACATAATCGCCGTTATCACAAAAAACGATCCCGCCATCGCCGACGACGGTCTTTTCCAGCCCTGTTTTATGGGCGACGGTAACGCTTTCCGGTAAATATTTAGGAATACGGTCATTAATTTTCTGCTCTTTCAAGAAAGAAAGCATGATTTCCGAAGCGGCGGCATCAACCAAATCTTTACGGTAAATCTTTTCAAAAAGAAAAGATAAATCCCGGCAGGAGATATAGTTTTCAACCCCCTTTCCCCGCGCGGTAAAATCCATAATACGGCGGTTAAGCTCGGTATCCTTAAGGTTTAACCTTTTAAATGCCGCGTTTAAATAATCATCGCCTAAAATACTTATTACCTTGTTAGTGGCGGTGTTGTCACTGCGTGTTATCATGAACTTCAATATCTTATAAAAACTCATCTTTTTAGGAAACTTGCCGTAGCGCAGGACGCCGGAGCCGGGCGTAATATCTTTTTTTGCCAAAACGAATTCGTCTTCTAAGGAAACGCTCTTTTCCTTTACGGCAAGTAAGGCCGCCGCCAGAATCGGCACTTTTATAAGGCTGGCAGCGGGAAACCTTTCTTGTTCATCCTTCTGGCTATTAATAAACTTATTGTTCATATTCTTAAAGCTGAAGGCGAACCTGCCGTTAAATTCCGCCAGCACCGGCGGCAGGTTGTCATCAAGCTTATTGAGGAAATGTTCCGCCTCCAGACGGCAAGACAGATAGGGGAAAAAACCGCTTGCGCAGAGAAGGCCTACCGAGAGGATAGCGGCGGCGAAGAGTAAATCGACAAAGAACCTTTTTGTATTAATCTTTCTTTTCATCTCGGCCTTTAATTACCAAACATATAAACTTTCTTTAGTTTAATGCGATTATTCTTCTTCTTACTCTTTTGAAAAATAGACAAAGAGAAAAGTAATCAGGCCTATGGCGATAAGCACCAGCCAGCCAAAACAGAAAATCGCCGATTGCGGATAGCCTTCATAGGGAGTTTTTATATCTCTAACCAGGCCGCTGACTAAAAGCACCAGAAGACAAAGGGGAATTACATATCTAAGCAATACATTCCACCACCTGCCTATCTTTATATCGGAAACATCATTGATATATCGCCTCAGCTTATCGGCGCCGTAAAGCCAGCCTACGG
>JBDRDG010000064.1:0-9466 GCA_043821045.1 Candidatus Omnitrophota bacterium
TTGGTTATATTGGTTAAGGAATGGTCATAGTATAAATTTGATTTTAAATCGATTAAAGATATTTTTCCCATAACCTGTTATAATTAATGATATTGTAAAAAATTGCTAAAAAATAACCGGACAGTAGTGATAGAATAGTGATAGTTTATAGTTAATATTAGGTTGGAGATTCCCGATAGAGGAGATAATTAAGAAACATGATTATTTTATATTTACCATACGTTAAACGCTATCCGCTATACGCTAACAATTTTTACAAGACAAAATATATTTTTGACAATGCGAAGGCTAATTTGAGGAGGATTTTAAGATGAAGGTTTCTATAGTTATCCCTGTTTATAACGAGGTTGCGACTATCGAAGAAGTTATTAAAAGAGTCAAGAAAGTTTCACTTGATATGGAAAGAGAGATTATTATCGTTGATGACGCCTCAAGCGACGGGACAAGAGATTTGCTCGCATCAATAAATGATAAGGAAATCAGAAAGATTTTTCATGACCACAATCTCGGCAAGGGGGCGGCTTTACGCACGGCTTTCAGTTCTCTTAGCGGTGATATCGTGATTATTCAGGACGCTGATTTAGAGTATTATCCCGATGAGTACCCTCGGCTTATTGAGCCAATCATAAACAAAAAGGCCGATGTGGTTTATGGCTCGCGTTTCATCGGGGCTCACAGGTGTTTTTTATTTACTCACTTTATCGGCAATAAGGTCGTTAATCTTATCGCCAACATATTGTACAACACAAATTTGACCGATTTTATGAGCTGTTATAAAGTTTTCACTATTGATGCCATTAAGAATATTTCGATTAAATCAAATAGATTCGGTTTTGAATCGGAAATTACCGGATTAGTATTCAGGAAAAACTTGCGTGTTTATGAGGTGCCCATATCCTATAGCGGAAGGGATTATCGTGAAGGCAAGAAGATAAAATGGCATGATTTTTTCCCGGTTGTGGGATGGCTTTTGTATACCAGGTTCCGGCCGCTATACCGCCAAGGGTGCCTGAGTGATCTGGATACATTGTCCTATCTTCAAAAATACAACGATTACCTTTTTGACAGGGTTAATCCTTATTTAGGCCGGCGTCTCCTAGAAATAGGAGCCGGTATCGGAAACTTTAGCCAATTGCTGATCAAAAAACGCAAGATGCTAGTGTCGATAGACAATTCAAAAGATAAACTATTGTATCTATCGCGGAGGATGCCCGATTCGACTGTTTTTAAAAGCTGTTATTGTGATTTAGAGGTTGATCCGCCTGAGGCGTTAAAAGAGTTTAAATTTGACAGCGCCGTATGTGTTAATATGTTGGAGCATCTTGTTCATGACAAGAAAACTGTAAATCATATTTATAATATTCTGGAAAAAGGCGGCGTATTCGTTTTAGTTGTCCCCGCCGGCAAGCGGCTTTTTTCGCCTTTCGACAATCTGCTTAAACACTATCGCCGTTATAGCCGGGAAGATTTAGAGGCAATGTTGCAAGAAAGCGGCTTCAAAGTGAAAACTATCGAATATTTAAACTTCTTAGGGATTTTCCTTTGGTGGTTAAATTTTAAAATTCTTCGGCGCAAGAGATTTTCTACCTGGCAGCTGTTTATTTTTAACCAGTTTGTCTGGATTATCCGCATAACTGATAAAATATTTCCTAAAGCCGGTCTGTCTCTCTTGGCCGTGGCTGAGAAGGAATAATATTTATTTAATCAATGAGACTTGGCATTGTGAAGCGCAAACGCACAAAATGTCTTAGTCGAATTTCCCGTATTTTGATTTATGGTATCAAGCGGGATCCCGTAATAGCGGGAGATCCCGAGTCCTTCGAGAATACTCAGGATCATTCGAATCATCATGAGTTTATCGAATGACTGCCCCGAAGGGGCGAAGTCGAAGGAACTCCCCGTACCGTAAATTTTGTATATAGCGGGGTCCCGAAAATACGGGATGTCCTGAGCCCCTCGGGCATACTCGGGATAAATGAAATCGAAGGATCAAAGAACTAAACCACCGACTTCCCCGGGAATTCTCGGGGTCTCGTGTACGGGATAGTCGGTGGATGTTCATTCGCACTTATATATAGACCGCTTATCAAATATCGTTTCTTCCGTATGCTTTTAAGGTGTCTAACAATATTATTCCTATCGTTTATCTTTCCTTTTAATCTCGTTTTTGCCACCGTTTCTCTGGAAGAGGCGAATATAGTATATAAAGCAGGAGATTATCAAGGGGCAAGAGAAGCCTATGAAGAATTGGCTTCTTACAATAAAAGCGCCTATCTTGAGCTGGCAACGCTCCATAAAGAGTTAGGAAAATATAGCGAGGCTGTTTTATATTTGAACTGCTATTTAAAGGAAAACCCCCTTGAAGAGCAAGCGAATTTATTGCTTGGCCAGGTTCTTTATCTCTGGGGTGATTCAAAAGAAGCCGGGCAAGTATTGAGAAAACTCGAAAAAAGTTATAAAAACTACCTTATATATGTATATTTAGGCTTAATCTATGAGGATTTAAGACAAGAATCTTTGGCGGTAAGATTTTATAAGAAATCACTCAAATATAGTACTAATACAATATCTTTATATCGTTTGGCTAAAATTTTTTATCATAAAAACAATTATCGTAAAGCAATAGATTATTTCGAGAATCTTATCGCTTTTGATGCCAGCGTCCGTATAGCTTATTACTATTTAGGCGATTGTTATATGAATGATAATAATTTTATCAGAGCTTACAAGTATCTCTCTCAGGCGAAGAATTTTTACCCCGCGAATAGAGAGATTAACAGGAAGTTTTTCTTGGCGGAGGAAGGTTTAGGCAAAGAGTATTTTCAAAAGAAGAAGGAGGAGATTTTAAAGGAGAGGAAAGAGTTTGTTCTTGTCCCATATCGCGGTATTGAAGAGAAGGCCGTGACAGTAAGTTTGGGCATATTAAAAGGGGTGTCTTCATTCAGCTTTAAGCTTTCCGGCCGGGGGAAGGTATCAGGGGCTAAGAAGTCGCTAATCCTTGAGGATAACAAGCTTTATACTATTGAGACGGATGGAGGCAGTAATATATATCTTCTCGATTACGAAACAAGTAAAAGAGTGGATAGATTAACTCCGCCGCTTGTTTTAACTTCACCGGACAACTCTTTTTATATTTTAGGCACGCGGCAGGGTACGGGGCAGTTTTGGCAGAAGTACCTCGATATGGGGCTGCGCGGCCGTATCGAAATAATATCTTCCGGCGGTGTATTTACAGTCGTTAATGTTATAAGCTTAGAAGAGTATCTTTACGGGGTATTGCCTACTGAAATTTATTCTACCGCCGGGATGGATGGGCTTAAAGCCCAGGCGGTAGCGGCCCGTACGATTGCCTTGAGGAATCTTGGCCGGCATCAAAAAGAGGCTTTCGATTTATGCTGCGATGTCCATTGTCAGGTTTACGGCGGCACTAAAAAAGAGTTGAGTAAGACAAACAAGGCGGTTGATGAAACCCGGGGCGAAGTTATGTTTTTTCAGGGAAAAGCGATTGAAGCTTTCTACCACTCTAACTGCGGCGGCTGTCTGCGCGGTGATTTGTTCGGAGAAAGAGGTTACCTTGAGAACAAACTTGACCGGTTGAGCGATAATAAAAATATTGTCTTTTCCCCCTGGCAGTGGGAGCGGTGGTTTAAAGATAATAGTTCCTATGGTTCTTTCTGTTCTTATACACAAAGGCGGAGGAACTATCGTTGGCAGATTATCTATGATGAGGAAGATTTCTCGGTCATTTTCGGATGGCGGCTTAATCAATTAAAGGGTTTTATAGCTAAAAGGGGAGAATGCGGCCATATCGATGTATTAACGGTTAAAAAAGAGGATACAACAGATGTAATTAAAGGAGATTTAACCGTGCGTAATTATCTTGGTCACTTAAGAAGCAGCGCCTTTAAAATAGAGGTAAAATACACTCAAGAGCGCGACAGCCTAAAGCCGCATTTATTGATTATATGGGGCGCGGGTTTTGGCCATGGCGTAGGTATGTGCCAGGAAGGCGCGGAGATTATGGCCAAGCAAGGTTACAATTATAGAGAAATTTTACAGCATTATTATAAAAGGATAGAAATTAAGAATATTTATCAGGAATTTTAAAATATTTTTTAGTTCCGTAGTTACTCTTAGACGTGACGATATTGTTTAATCGATACGCATAAATCCCCGGCTTCTTGTCCTGAGTATCCTCGAAGGATTAAGCCGGGGATGAATGCGAGGCGATTAAGAGAAACCTCGGGCTTTCCCGTTTCCCTGTGTTTTTTATATAATGGTGTTGCGGGATCCCGGTATTTCGGGATAACCTGAGGAGATTCATTCTTCTGACATTTTCCAAAAATAAGGTGCAAGGTTATCTAACGAGCTGGATTATTAAGAGATAGGGTAATTAAAATCAAACATCAAAAATAAATCAGCTTTCAGCCATCAGTTGTCAACTTCCAGTTTAAATTATAAAGTGGATCAAGGTCGATAGCTAAGGACTGAAAGCAGAAAAATATGTTTGTGCTTTGATCTGTTAGCTTATTAGAGTTTGTTTGTCATAAATCATGGAGAGAGTCCAGTAATTTTTTTTCTTGCATTTTTAGTTTATTATGATATAAATGTAACTCTTATGAAAGAAATCACTATTTTTGCGAGAGCGGGGCAGGGAGCGATTACGACAGCAGCCATTTTGGGCGAATCTCTTTTTTACGAGGATAAATACGCCTATGCTTTTCCTCATTTCGGCGCTGCCCGTATGGGCGCGCCGATGAACGCTTTTCTGCGTTTCGATGATAAACCTATACGTTTACGGTCAAAAATATACAATCCCGACTATATTATTATTGTTGATCCGACATTGATTGAAAGCCAGCACTGTTTTAGCAACTTGCCGGAAGGGGCGAAAGCTGTGGTTGCCGTCAGGGAAAAAACAGTTCTACCTGAAGTTAAGAGTATAGAGATTCACAGTTTGTTCGCTGAGAAAATTGCCCAAGAAATCATAGGAAAACCTTTCGCCAACACGGTTCTTTTAGGGGCTTTTTCTAAGGTCAGTAAAGAAATTACATTGGATTCAATCTGTAAAGCCGTGAGCAAGCAGTTTGCTTCTAAACCCAAGATACTCGAAAAAAATATTGCTGCCGTAAAAAAAGGATACGAAAGTGTTTAGTACATTGGTCGGTAAAGCAAAGAGTTCGAAGGATAATAAGACGGGATCTTGGCGTTCACTGGTTAAGCCGAAATATCTCCAGAAGAACTGTATCGCCTGCGGATTATGTAAGCTGATATGTCCGGAAGGGTGCATTGAAGGCAGCGAAAAAAATAAGTATACAACCGATTATGATTACTGCAAGGGGTGCGGATTGTGCGCGTATATATGTCCTAAGAAGGACATCGAAATGGTTACGGAAGAATAATTATTAAGGGTAGGTTATGAAAAAGTTCCTAGAAGGTTCATTGGCGATCTCTCAAGCCGTTAAATTATGCCGGCCGCAAGTAGTCTCGGCATATCCGATTACGCCGCAGACCCATATAGTTGAGCACTTGGCGCAGTTTGTCGCTGACGGGGAGTTAAAAGCTGAGTCGATTAACGTCGAGAGTGAACACTCCGCCGCATCGGTTGTCTTAGGGGCTCAGGCAGCGGGGGTGAGAAGTTTTACCGCCACAAGTTCTCAAGGGCTTTTTCTTATGGCCGAAGTTATATTTAATATTGCCGGTATGCGGCTGCCGATTATGCTTGTCTGTGCTAACCGGGCGATATCAGCGCCGATTAATATCTGGAATGATCAGCAGGATTCTATTTCTCTGCGGGATGCCGGATGGATACAGTTTTACGCTGAAGATAATCAGGAAGCGATGGATTTGGTCATTGCCGGATATAAAATCGGCGAAAATCATAAGATAATGCTTCCCGTCATGGTCTGTCTTGACGGGTTTATTTTAACTCACGGCATGGAAGTTGTTGATTTTCCTTCCCAAGAGGAGGTAGATAAATTTCTTCCTGTTTACAACCCGCCGTTTAAGCTTGATGTCGATAACCCTATGAGTTTTGGTTTGTTAGGCGATCCTTCGGTATATGCTGAAACAAGATTCGCTATCCAGAAAACATTGAGTGATACGCTTGATTTGATCCCGCAGGTAGGCAAAGAGTTTGAATCTGTTTTCGGCCGGGGAAACGTAAGGTTGATTGAAGAGTATAAGCTGGATGATGCCGAGACAGCTTTAGTCGCTATGGGATCGGTATGCGGCACGATTAAAGATATTGTTGACGAGGAGAGAAAGAAAGGCAAGAAAGTCGGCCTTTTAAAGGTAGTTACTTACCGGCCTTTTCCCAAACAGGCGATTTATAAAGCGTTAAAAAATATTTCCTATATCGGTATTATTGATAAGAATATTTCCTTAGGATCCGACGGCGCTCTTTATACCGAGGTAAGATCTTTATTCGGCCAAAAGGCAAATATAAGCGGCTTTGTCGCTGGTTTAGGCGGACGCGATATTACCGTTGGTACAATAGAGGAAATAATTTCTTTAACTGAAAAAGAGCAAAATAGCTGTAAATTTATGGATTTGGATGAAAGTTTATTATGGGAGGATTTTCGTGTCGGCTGAGAGAGAACACTTTTCAGAAAATCTCTTTGTATCCGGCCATACCGCTTGTTCCGGCTGCGGCCAGTCGATGGCGGCGCGTATAGTAGTCAATACCGCCGGTAAAAACACGATTATTATAAACGCAACCGGATGTTTAGAAGTGTTTTCTACCAAAGCGCCTCAGACAGCTTGGGGTGTTCCCTGGATACACTCTTTATTTGAGAATTCTGCTGCCGTAGCAAGTGGAGTAGAGGCGGCTTTGCGCGTTTTAGGCAAGAAAAAATCAGTAAATGTAATTGCCCAGGGAGGCGATGGCGGCACGGCCGATATCGGCCTGCAGGCCCTTTCGGGAATGATGGAAAGAGGACACGACGTATTGTATGTTTGTTATGATAATGAGGCTTATATGAATACCGGTATCCAGCGCAGCGGTCTGACACCGTTTGACGCTCATACGACTACTTCGCCGTCCGGTAAGGTTTCTTGGGGTAATCCAAGGCAGAAGAAACCCCTTGTTGAGATATGTGCCGCTCACCATATTCCTTATGCGGTATCAGCTTCCGTGGCTTATCCTCAGGATCTGCAAAAGAAAGTTAAAAAAGCCTTAAGTATAGAAGGCCCTAAGTTTTTGCAGGTTCATGTTCCTTGTCCCTTAGGCTGGAGGTCAGATCCGGCTTTGACCATTGAGATAGCAAGATTAGCTATTCAAAGCGGTCTGTATCCCTTAGTTGAGTACGAATATGGCCGTCTGGTAAAAGTTTTTAAAATAAGCGCGCCTAAAGCGGTTGAGGAATATCTGAAAACTCAGGGAAGATTTCGCCATATTCTGAATAATCAGGAAGAATTAAATAAAGTCCAGCAGGTGGCTGACAAAAATATAGAGTATTACGGTTTAAGTTCTAAACAGACAGATTGACATTAAAGAGGAGGATCCTTATGGCTAAAATAGTTATTGATGCTGATGCCTGTGTTGGTTGCGGCCTCTGCGCTAATAATTGTCCCGATTGTTTTGAAATCAACGATAACGGTGTCGCTGTGGTAAAAGCTGATGAATGTGCTAACTGTGATCTTAACGAAGTGGCCAGTCAGTGTCCGGTGGATTGTATTTCTATAGAGAAGTAACTGACAGGCTATATTTATATAGATTTAGAATAATCTTTCCTGCATAACTAAACCAAGTCACTCCGCCTGAGCTTATCGTGTGACTATACCTTTCATAAAAAGGCCTTGTCTTAACTATCTTAGTGTAAAGTTATTGATGCCTTTCCGCCGCGGCAGGCATCTTTTGCCGGCGGATTAATATTCATTTTTTCGCATTCATTTCTTCCTGTAATTGAGCGAGGAAGGACATTTTCTGGAAGAATATCTTTTGGGGGAGAAGATTACTGCGGTATTTATCTTTTTCCTCAATGAATTTATTCTCGTCGATAGGTATAAGTTCTTCTAAAGCAACAATATATATTCCTGTCGATGTTGTTAAAGGTTCTTCGTATACCTGTTTTTCTTTGAGGTTAAAGAGGGCATCATATATTTTATCGTTCCACTCTATGTTTTCGAGATGATCAAAGCGGGTAAAATAGCCGGTAGTAGCATTATCCAGTTTGTAACGTTCGGTCGTCTTTTTAATAGCGTTTATATTTTCGGCGCCGTCTTCTAATAGCTTTTTTGCCAGAGATAGCGCCTCTTTTTGTTCTTTTTCCCTTTTTATTTGGCCTGATATTTTATCGCGGATAGCCTTTAGTTGGATAATTTCTTCTTTTTTCTCATCGCTTTTCTCAAAGATTATATAGGTGTTTTCCAGTTCAATTAAAGGGCTCAAAGTATGCTTCTCTAGGGAGAAGGCGAGGTCGTTTATTTTTGTGTCCCATTCAATATCGGGTATTTGTGCCGTTTTCTCAAGAAAAGGGCTTTCATTCAGGGATAAAGAGAATTTTTCAGCGATAGTCCTGATGTTTTTTATTTTCTTTATTTCCCGGTTAATTTTCTTGACGAGAGATTTATCTTTTTCTTTATCGATAACTATATAAGCTATTTTAACTTTCCCCTTTTCTTTCAACTCCTCTTTATTTTTAGCGTAAAACTCCTGAATTTCTTGATCGGTTACCGATATGTCTTTGTCGAACCGCTGGTAGGGTATAAAAGCGTAAAATGCCTTTGCTTTTTCATTGCTGTTTTTGTAATATTCTTTCAATTCCTCATCAGTAACCTCGGTCTTATTCGTAACATATTTATCGACAATTTTCTCGACGGCAAGTATCTTTCTTATGTGTTCTTCGAAGACACGCGGCGACATACGCATCCTTTCCTGGATGGCCTGTCCGTAGATTTCTTTATCGAAATTGCTCTTGAACGAAAACATTCTTCTCAGGACATCGATCACTTCTTTGTCGCTGACAGTTATATTGTCTTGCTTTGCTTTCCAGAGGAAAAGGAGGATTTCGAAAGCTTTGCTTTCGATGAGAGATTCATTGACTACATTGTAGAAATTATCGCCGGTCGTTATGCGGTAGAAGATAGTCGACGTGGTCATAAGTTCGCGAAATTCACCGGAGGCTATCGGCTGGCCATTTATGTTTAAGACCGGACTCTCCTTTTTTGATCTTAAGGAAGATGAAACTCCCCAGAAGACGAAAGAGGTGATAACCATTACGACCAGTATCGTCAGTATCCTTTTTGTGTTTTGGGACCGAAACTGTTTAAGCATATAAATTATACTATCCATTTTTCTATTTTTTGCAAGGAATTTCTTGACACGATTTAATCTTTATGATATCTTAAAACCAATGAAAAAGGTAGTTATTTGCCTGTTTTTCTGTTTTTTGAATTCACTCCTCGTTTTCTCCGGTGAATCTATCCAGAAAGATATAATAAGAGAAGCGGAAAGATATCGTGA
>JBDRDG010000065.1:0-5025 GCA_043821045.1 Candidatus Omnitrophota bacterium
ATATAAAGGCCGTAACCATAATCGGAATCTTGTCTGAAAAACACAGGTATCATTAAACCCAGATTTTTCTAAGCCGAAGGCTATGGAAAATCTGCCGGGATACCCTTGCGGGCAGGCTACGCTCGGGCCGATGCCGAATTCTCTAAGCCGGAGGCTATGGAAAATTTGGCCTGTGCCCTTTAGTATGCCTGTGCCCTTCAGGATAAAAGGCCCTTTGGAATTTTCCTTGTGAGGAAAATTCCAAGGACTAAGTCCCGGGAATTTCACAGTGTGAAATTCCTCGGGGCGGGGTTGCCTAAAAAATTTGCTTGCGCTCTTTTATTTCGCGAGTCGCTCTCATAACCATATGGTTTTCATGAGGTGGTAAAAAGTTCTGCTTTCTAACGCGAATTTCGGGTTAAAAGCGGGCCAAAGCATTTTTAAGATCTTTCACATCGACGGTTAAGGCAAACCTTATAAATCCCTCGCCATACTTGCCAAAGCCAATACCGGGTGTGGCGACAATACCTTTACTTAAAAGATACTTTGCAAACTCAAGCGATCTCCTAAAGCTAGAAGGAACCTTCACCCAGACATAAAATGTGCTGTCACAGTATATATCTTTATTATGAAAACCTTTTTCTTTTAAACCTTTTAGAAAAACATCTCTCCTCTGGCGGATAATATCTCTTAAACGGACAATATAGTTGTTCTCGTTAAGCAAAGCGAAAGCAGCAGCATCCTGTATGGCGCCAAAAATACCCGAATCAATATTCGTCTTTACTTTCAACAGCCCTCTTATAAAACTCTCATTGCCGCATGCCCAGCCGACTCTAAATCCCGTCATGCAGAATGTTTTGGAAAGAGAGTGAAATTCAATTGCCACTTCTTTAGCCCCTTTTATTTCCAGAATGCTGCACGGCTTCTTATCAAAATATATCTCGGAATAGGCGTTATCGTAAGCTATTACTATACCGTATTTACGGCAAAACTTTACCGTTTCTTCCAGGAAAGCCTTTGGTGCCAAGGCGGTAGTGGGATTATGGGGATAGTTTAAATATAGAAGCTTTGTTTTATTTCTTATACCTAAAGGCACAGCCTTAAAATCAGTCAAAAAGTTATTTTTCTCTAGCAAAGGCAGTTCATAAATCTTGGCGTCGGAAAATACAGCCGCGCCGCGATAGCCAGGATAGCCGGGCGAAGGGATAATCACATAATCCCCCCGATTAACAAGACTTAAAGGAAAATGAACCAACCCCTCCTTTGACCCGAGAAGCGGCAGTATCTCTTTATCTTGATCAAGCGATACGCTAAAGCGCTTTCGAAACCATGTCTTTATCGCTTTCCTTAAATTAGCCTTGCCCTGATCTAAGGCGTACTTCTGATTAGTTTTGGTTTTTGCCGCCTGATAAAGGGCGGTTATAACTTTCCTGGGAGCTAAGATATCGGGATCGCCTATACTAAGATCAATAAAATCAACTCCTTTCTTTCTTAACATATTTTTTTCGCGATCAATCTCAGCGAATAAATACGGCGGCAATCTCTTTAACCTCACGGAAAAATCATACATGTTCATATTAATATACCTTTCTTTATTATCGCACAGTCACAATACATTCTATTTTCTAAAACTCTATTACTAGCGTATACGCTATTAAATCTTTTCACCGAACAATACGTCATCCATGGAATAAAGGCCAGGCGGTTTACCGACAACCCATTTCGCCGCCGTTAACGCCCCTTTAGCGAATATATCACGCGTTTTGGCTGAATGAGAAATTTCCAGTTCATCCAAATTGCTTTTAAACATGACACTGTGATCACCGACAATTTCGCCTTCGCGTATGGGAACGATATCGTCTTCGTTTATACTAAACCCCTCTTCACGGAGAATCTGGGCGATTTTTTTGGCCGTTCCCGAAGGGGCGTCTTTTTTATGAATATGGTGCGCCTCTTCAAGATAAATCGCGTGATCTTTAAGTATCTTTGCCGCTTCACGTGTTATCCTGAAAAGCACGTTAACCCCAACGCTCATGTTGGGAGATAAAACTATCGGTATAAGAGAAGCCGCTTGGTTTATTTTAATAAGCTCATCTTGATTAAATCCCGTCGTTCCGATGACCAGACTCTTCTTAAACTTGACCGCGAAGGAAAGATGTTCTAAAGTAGCTTGCGGCGTGCTGAATTCTATAAGACAATTACAATTTTTTATTTCAGAATAGTCCGATATTATGCTGATATCTTCTATTTTCTCTCCCAAAAGATTATGATCACAAACCTCCAAACCAAAAATAAGCGCAAACGAACTATCTTGCTTTGCTAAACTTATTATTCTCCGCCCCATCCGGCCGGCGGCACCACTAACACCTATGCCAACCATAATATTATCTCCTTTTAAAATTTAAGAAATTATATTGTATCGTTTTAATATCTGCGCCAATTTTTTCTTATTTTCCTGGCCCATACGATATAAAGGCAGACGCAGATAAGGCTCAATTAACCCCATAAACCCCAAAGAGGTCTTTGCCGGGATAGGGTTTGTCTCGATAAAAAGGGCTTTTATAAGGTCGTAAAGGTAGAACTGCAGTTCTTTCGCTTTCTCAAGATTCCCTTTCAGGAAACTATCGACTAACAAATGGGTCTTTTGCGGCTCTATATTTGCCACAACGGAAATTACCCCCTTACCGCCGACAGACAGTATCGGCAGGATAACCTCATCGCTGCCGGAAAGAAGGATGAATTTTCTATCCACCAAAGTCATGATTTTTGTAATCTGGTCTAAAGAACCGCTGGCCTCTTTAACCCCAATCACACCAGGACAATCTTTATAAACACGGGCAACAGTCTCCGGCAAAATATTTATGCCTGTCCGTGAAGGTACGTTGTAAATAACGAGCGGCAGCTTACTCTCCTTAGCGATTAGTTTGTAATGCTGATACAAACCTTCCTGCGTAGGTTTGTTATAATAAGGAGTTATCACTAAAACGGCATCAGCTTTAACTTTTTTCGCGAACAGCGATAGATCCAGCGCCTCTCTTGTTGAATTAGACCCGGCACCGGCAATAACCGGAATCCTTCCCCTTGCCTCTTTAACGCTTATTTCAACTATCTGTTTGTGTTCATCATGAGATAAAGTCGCGCTCTCGCCGGTTGTGCCGCAGACTAAAATCGCGTCAGTACGATTCTTAATATGCCAGTTAATCAGAAAACGTAAGCGTTCCTGATTAATCTCGCCGTTTTTCTTAAACGGTGTCACTAAAGCTACAATACTTCCACTAAACATCTTTATATCCTCCCTTTTAATGAATCCACTCCCCGGGCTAAAGCCCGGGGTTTCCTAAATTTCCCCCGGGTCGCTATATACCGGGGTAATTTTCTTTTGAAAATTTCCCCGAACTCCCTCGGGGATAATCTACTCGCATTCATCCCCGGCTTGATCCTTCGGGAATACTCAGGACAAGAAGCCGTGGATTTCTGCGTATCGATTAAAAGCGGCGGAGAAAGGCCGTCGGCGCGGTATTTAGCGGCTGAATCAGGCCTTATACAGCCTGATTCGCTTACACCCCGGCCGATTCCTCTTCGCGGTAAGACAAGATTATTGCTAACGAAAATCCCCGGTTGGCTGTCTGCGCCTAATCGGCTATTTTGGCCATCTTCCGGAGATACAGGTAAAGACGCTCTGTTTCTATCGCTGGCTGATCCAGCGCCATTAGAAGGCGCACCTTCTCTATTGCCAAAAGAATCTCTATGTATAAATGGTAATTGAGGGGCAGACCCCTCACTTTTCCCAGAAGGTTCACTTTTGGGTATAAAATTAATTATAAATACAAACGCACTGTTTCTATTACCGGCCAGACCGTCAACCTGATTTGAATCAGAGCTTACGCGCGCTGGCTCAATCGCGCTTCGTTTTACACTGCCATGCCGCTTAAAGCTTACCGGCTGATTGGCAGTCAGTCCTAAACTAACTATACCTATATTATTGGCTGTGCTATCCCCTGGCTGTCTATCCTCGGCACTAAGACTGTTTTTCTCGGCTGATCTTAGCCCGCCTTTAGATGATGCACCCCTTCCACTGCTGACGCCGTCTTCAATTCTACCGGACGCACGTCTAGCACTGCTAGAACCGGCACTTTCGCCGCTAGCATAGGCGTTTTCGCCTATTTTTGTTAAAGAACTCGATACTTTCAGCCCATTTCGGGCGTAAACTTCAAAAATCGCGCGTTCTTTCTTGCCCTCTTGTACGCTCTGAGCAACCGCCGACGAAGACATACGGCGATCGCCCTTAAAAATTGGGCCGGCGTGAACGCCGGACGACGCGAATTGTTCCTGCAAATCGTCTGTATAAGCCCCGTTTACATCAGCTGCCTCCCCCATAGCTAAAGCAGAAGGACACACAAGTTCTCCTGCCATTCTTACTCCGTTTTGCAAAGCTTTACCGAAGATAAGCGGCGACCCGCTTATGCCCATAGGCGTCATATTCATCGGATTAGGTAAAGGAATACCGTTCATCGGCCTTACCGGCAGAGCTTCCGGCTTCCTAAACGGCTCCACCACAGCCTCGTCTTCAATCGGCGACGAGCCGGCGAAGGATGACGCACCAAACGGCGTAATCCCGGCGGCGCCTTTTTTACCTACTCCTTTACCATCACCATTAACACCTGTTTCCCCGGCAATCATCGTACGAATATCATCCAAATAATCTCCTCTACCTGCTATACCACTTTGCGGACTGAGCGGCGAAGCCGAAACGTTGCTATCCTTAGAAGAAGGAACCTCGCGCATTGACTCTCGTCGTTCCATTACCTCTGAAAAACTTGTTAACTCCTCTGGCGACAATTCTTCCAGCCAATACATCCTTGTACCGGGAGATTCCGCTCTAAAAGTAAACGGCAGATTATCCACCCCTTGGCCTTTTTTAATTTCTTGCTGGTTCAACGCCGCCATTATGCGTTCGGTTAACTTACTTCTTTGCCGGCCAATAACCTCTGTTAAGAAGCCTTCTCTCGCGCGCGCGACGTCACTTTCCAACGCCTGTAATTCCTC
>JBDRDG010000066.1:0-8056 GCA_043821045.1 Candidatus Omnitrophota bacterium
AGTATCAACTAAAAGAATCTAAATAAAGAAAAAGTAAAAAAGCGCCGTCAATATACAGTCAAAAATAATAATAAGGATAAAAGACCTTACAACCGAATTTGTCACGCCCTTTGCCACGTCCGACGAGGAAAAAGGGCGGAACCCTTCGAAACAGGAGATGAAGGCGATAATCGCGCCGAAACAGACACTTTTTACCAAACCGCTAACGATATCTTTATAAACTAAAGCGTCAAAAGTCATTTTAAAGTAGAAATTAAACGGTATGCCGAACTTTAACGCCCCCACTAAATAGCCTCCTAAAATGCCTAAAAAATCAGCGTAAATAACAAGCAAAGGCATAGAAATAATTAAACTTATAAACTTCGGGACTACGAGGTAATTAATCGGGTCGACGCCCATAACATCCAAAGCGTCTATCTGCTCGCTTATTTTCATTGCCCCTAACTGCGCGGTAATTGAGGCGCCGCTTCGCGCGGCAACAATTAATGATCCCAATACCGGCCCCAGTTCTCTCGTCAAAGAAAGAGCGACTAAAGAAGCGATGTAGATCTCGGAAGAAAACATGCGCAGCTGGTAGGCAGTCTGAAAAGCAATTATTATACCTATAAAAAAAGATATCAACGACACCAGGGCTAAGCTGTCAATACCGATAAAAACCATTTCTCTTATGAGATCCCGCGGCGCCCGCCTCTTAGTAAAAACACCCAAAAGAATGTCGCGGATAAAAAAAGTTAAGTTGCCGGTATACTTAAAAAGATCTTCTATCCTCTTTATGATATAAAACATGCCTTTACTATTATTTACTAGCGTGTAGCGTATAGCGTACGGCGAATTGTTCTATCCTATCCGCTATACGCTAAACGCTATCCGC
Source organism: Candidatus Omnitrophota bacterium (assembly GCA_043821045.1). Classification (GTDB taxonomy): domain Bacteria; phylum Omnitrophota; class Gorgyraeia; order Duberdicusellales; family 4484-171; genus JBDRDG01. Next base: position 872 of record JBDRDG010000066.1, read on the forward strand.
TGGTTAATTGTTTTCTACTCAAAGACCAATTCATCCTTCTTGGCTTTAATTGTTATTTTTACCAGCTCGCCGTCCTTTATTCGCTCGCGGAAACGCCCTTTAATTATCTCCTCGGCTAAAGGATCTTCAATAAACCTTTGAATAACCCGTTTTAAAGGACGCGCGCCGAAGGCAGGGTCAAAACCTTTCTCGATAAAGAAATTTTTTGCTTCAGCGGTAAGTTCGACTTCCAAACCCTGTTCTTTAAGGCGTTCGTTGACATAAGAGGTTTCTATATTCACGATGTATTCAAGATCTTCCTTATTCAACGGGCGGAAAACAATTATTTCATCGAGACGGTTTAAGAATTCCGGTTTAAAGGTCTTCTTTACCTCTTCCATAAGAAGCCCCTTCATCTCGCTGTAGCTGATATCTTCCGTTGTCGTAGTAAATCCTAGCGAACCGCGTTTTCTGATGATATCGGCGCCGACATTGGAGGTCATAATAAGTATAGTGTTTCTAAAATCAACTTTTCTGCCGAAGCTGTCGGTAAGACGCCCTTCTTCGAAAATCTGAAGAAGTATATTAAACATGTCCGGATGGGCTTTTTCTATTTCATCAAGAAGAATAACCGAATATGGCCGGCGCCTCACACGCTCTGTAAGATGCCCGCCCTCTTCATATCCCACATAGCCGGGAGGCGCGCCGATAAGACGGGATACGTTAAACTTCTCCATATATTCACTCATATCAAGCTGCAACAATGCCTCCTGGTCACCAAACATGAATTCAGCCAAGGCGCGGGCCAGGAGTGTCTTACCTACGCCGGTAGGGCCAAGGAAGACAAAAGAACCAATCGGCCGGCGCGGTTCTTTTATCCCCGCTCTCGCCCGCCTTACCGAACGGGCAATGGCGCTAATCGCTTCATCCTGACCGACGACTGTTTTAGCCAGCTCCTTTTCCATACGCAGAAGCTTCTCTGTCTCTTGCTGTTCCAGACGAAAAATAGGTATGCCGGTGATTTGGGCAACCAGTTTGGCAATTTCTTCGCCGGATACTGTAGGAATTATCTGATCCCTCTTTTTAGCCCAGTCGCGGCGCAGCCCCTCAAGATTAAGCCTTAACTTTTTCTCTTCGTCGCGCAACTTAGCCGCCGCCTCAAAATCCTGCTGTTTTATAAAAGCCTCTTTTTCCTTAATAATTTCATCCAGCTTATCCTCAAACTCTTTTATTCCTTTGGGAATAGTCAAAACAGCAAGGCGGGAGCGGGCGCCTGACTCATCAATCAAATCTATCGCTTTATCCGGCAAGAACCTCCCGGAAATATAACGGTCAGAAAGTTTCGCCGCCGCCTCAAGGGCTTCGTTAGTAAACTTAACACGGTGATGAGCTTCATACTTATCGCGCAAACCTTGTAAAATCTGGACCGTTTCATTAACACTATTGGCTTCCACTATGATCGGCTGAAAGCGCCGTTCTAAAGCGGCATCGCGCTCAATGTTTTTTCTATACTCATCGAGTGTTGTCGCTCCGATACACTGTATTTCACCGCGCGAAAGAGAAGGTTTGAGAATATTGGAGGCGTCAATAGCCCCTTCCGCCGCCCCGGCGCCTACAAGGGTATGAAATTCATCGATAAAAATAATCACGTCTTTCGAGCGTTTAATCTCTTCCATTACCGCTTTAATCCTCTCTTCAAACTGGCCGCGGTATTTTGTCCCGGCAATCATTAAGGCTAAATCTAATACTATTAGGCGTTTATCCCTTAAAATTTCCGGTATGTTGCCGGAAGTGATACTTTGCGCTAAACCTTCAACAATAGCTGTCTTACCGACACCGGCTTCGCCTAAGAGAACGGGGTTATTTTTCGTCCGCCGCGAAAGAACCTGAATTACCCGCTCTATCTCATTTTTTCGGCCAATAACAGGATCTAACTCGCCATCTTTTGCCATTTTTGTAAGGTCGCGCCCGAAGGAGTCTAAAGCGGGCGTTTTAGACTGGGACGCCGCGCTCGCCCCCACAGGATGAGCCCCTCCCAATAAAGTAGTTATCTCTTCTTTAACTTTCTCAAGGTCAATACCGAGACCGGTCAAAACCTGAGAAGCTAACCCTTCACCCTCACGGATAAGCCCTAGTAAAATATGTTCGGTACCGATATAATTATGTCCGAGATGCCTTGCTTCTTCCGCCGCTAACTCTAAGGCTTTTTTTGCCCGCGGCGTAAATGGTATGTCGCCTAAGGCGGAAGAAACCGTGCCGGAAGAGATAAGTTTCTCCATCTCTTTTCTTAAATTATCAATGCTCATCCCTAAATTCTGTAAAACAGCACAAGCCACCCCTTCACCTTCACGGATTAAGCCTAAAAGAACGTGCTCTGTGCCGATATAATCATGGTTAAAGCGCCGCGCTTCCTCCTTGGCCAAAACTAAAACTTTTCTTGCTCTTTCGGTAAATCGATTAAACATATTGACCTCCTTAAATGAAAGAAAACTAAGATAATAAATATAAGATTAAACTAACAGGTTAAATCTAAGGCCGCTTTTATAAACCAACCTCTGATTATCACTGGGCGCTATTTTCCTTTAGGCTTCTTCGTAAAACCAACGCCCTTATATAATCGCGTTCCTTTTCCGACAAAACCTTACTTTCTATCTTCTGTAGATGAGCCGGCTGGATATTGATAAAAAGAGTGTTTATCACCTCTCTATCTATACCTTTAATTATACCTAAATCTGTCCCTATACACAACATAGAAAGATGAGAAAGCGCTTCTTTACTGGAAATCAAACGGCAATTGGAAAGTATCCCCAAGGAACGCCAAACACTGTCCTCAAAGCTGTGGCGGTATTTTTTTAGAAGGATTTCGCGTGAGACCATCTCCTGTTCTTTCACCTGATTGACAACGCCGGAAAGGTTATCAATTATCTCCTCCTCGGATAAGCCAAGGCTTGCCTGATTGGAAATCTGAAAAAAGTTGCCGAGAGCGTGGGTCCCTTCGCCGAAAAGACCCCTTGTGGCGAAGGAAAGTTTAGTTAGAAATTCAAGGATCTTATTCATTCTTTTCGTCAACACCAAAGCCGGTAGGTGCAGCATACACGACGCCCGCAAGCCCGTCCCCACGTTTGTCGGGCAAGAAGTAAGATAGCCGAACTGCGACGAGAAGGAAAATACCAATCGGCGGGAAAGCTCATCATCAACGCTATTAATCATCTCCCATGCGTTTTTTAAGTCAAATCCCGACATGATTACCTGCATACGCAAATGGTCCTCTTCATTAACCATTATTGAAAAAACCTCTGAAGCGGTGGAACAAAAACCCCGGCCTTTGGCAGACTGCGCGTGTTGGTGACTTATAAGATGGCGCTCGAGTAAAAACTGCTTATCGAGATCAACAACTTCGTCCATATTAACAAAAGAAACATCGTCGACAGGATTAAGCTGGCGGCAATTTTCTTTCACCATTTCAATAATCTCTCTTTTCTGGCTGACATCAGCCTTTCGCGGAAAAGGAAAATTATCAATATTCCTTGCCAGGCGCATACGGCTGGAAATGATAACATCCGACTGGGGACCTTTGCCATTTAACCAGCCATCTTTATTATCCAAGAATTCTTCAAACATTTCTTTAATCAATCTCCTGGTAAAAAATACTAAAGCAGGGGCTTTTTAACTTTAAATCTTCCGGCTTTTCTCCTCTACCCGGCGCATCTGGTCTCTTATCCGGGCGGCTTCTTCAAACTCTTCAAGCTGTATAGCGCGCGTTAAGCGTTCCCGTAAATTATCCAATTTTCCGTCTAAAATTATCTCTTTCTCGATATTAGAAGGAATTTTCCCTTTATGATAAACTGCCCCCTGTGTTTTTTTAATCAACACGGTTAACTGCCTTTTAAAAGCGCTATAACAATGGCCGCAGCCCAAACTCCCTTTTTTCTTGAATTCATATAAATTCATGCCGCAGGCTGAACAGACAAGGTCTGTTTCTTTTTTATCCGGACTAGAAACGGGGGCGAATCCGCTTAAAAACTCTGAAATGTTTAACTGCTGTTTTAACTCGTCGCTTTTTATCCTGGCACATTCCTGGCATATATGGACCTCCATAATTTTATCGTTGACGATTTCGGTAAGGTGCACAGTAGCTATGTTTTTATGGCAAATATCACAAACCATATCTTCACCGCCAATATTATACTGAGATAATTTGAATTAAGAGTATTTTCGAATTTAGCCTAATCGGCTCTGGTTTATAGGCCTAAAAGGTATATTTTATTCCGTCTTTCGCGGTTAAGAGCCGGAATTCTTCCATTATCAACTTAGTAATATTCCCCGGTTTACCGTTGCCGATAGATCTTCCGTCTATCTGGACAACAGGGATAATTTCCGCCGCCGTACCGGTTAAGAAACATTCCTCACTTACATAAAGTTCGTGGCGTGTTAACGTCGGCTGATGAGCGGGAATCTTTAATTTAGCGGCTATGCGCAAAACTGTATCGCGGGTAATACCGCGCAGTATCCCCATAGACACAGCCGGCGTGAATAGCTGGCTGTCTTTAACCATAAAGATATTGTCACCGGTACATTCAGAAACATAGCCGAGATGATTAAGCATTAACGCCTCCTGGCACCCGGAGTTAATCGCTTCAATCTTTGCTAAAATATTGTTAAGATAGTTAAGTGATTTTATCTGCGGATTTAAGGCTTCGGGGATATTTCTCACCGTAGGAACGGTGATTATCGACATGCCGTTTTTATACAGCTCTTTGGGATATAAAACTATCTTATCGGTAATAATAGCCACGGTCTCCTGGCCGCGGCATTTGCGCGGGTCAAGCCCTAAATCGCCGGCGCCGCGGGAAACGACCACCCTGATATAAGCGTCTTTTAGACGATTGGCTTTAAGCGTGGTAACGATCGCGCCGATCATCTCCTTTTTCGTTAAGGGTATTTTCAGCATTATCGAACTAGCCGATTCGAACAATCTATCAACGTGTTCTTTTAGTTTAAAGACCAAGCGATTGTATGCGCGGACACCTTCAAACACGCCGTCTCCGTATAAAAAACCGTGATCAAAAATACTTACCTTTGCCTCTTCTTTACCGACTAATTTACCGTTTAAATAAACTTTCATTACATTCCTCCCATACGTTTTATTACTACCATAATAAACTAGAAATTATTAAGTGGTCGCTTTATCCTCGAAATAAAAATGCAAACTGCGAAAATCAAAATGACAGATTAAAACGAAAAAAAAGAACTGCCTGTTAGCTTTATTGATTCAGAGAATTATCATCCTTTATTAGACCCACTCTCTATTCTTATATTTCTCTTAATTCTTTTTGAATTTTGCTTTGTCATTTTGCATTTTGATCTTTGATCTTTGATTTTATATTATATAGAAAACCGCAATAAATACATACTAATTTACTATTTGTCCCGCCTTTATATTGACAATCCGGTCAGCGTCTTTTACAAGTTCGAGGTTATGTGTAACAATAATTAAAGTTTTCTTTTTCTCTCTATTTAACGAAAGCAAAAGTTCCATTACCACATTCTGTGAATCTTTATCAAGATTACCGGTCGGCTCGTCACAAAAAATAATTCTGGCGTCATTAATCAGAGCGCGGGCAATGGCTACTTTCTGCTTCTCACCGCCCGACAACTGGCTCGGCCGCTGGCCCTTTTTACTCTCAATCCCTAAATATTCTAACAATTTTTGAGCCTGTTTTAAAGAAGTTTTTCGGCGGGCTTTAGTCAGAAAGGAAGGTAAAGCAACGTTTTCTAAGACGCTTAACTCCTCAATAAGGTGGTAAAACTGAAAAACAAAGCCTATTGTTCTATTCCTCCAGAGATAAAGGTTTATTTCGCCGCGGCGAAATAGATCTTTACCGTCAAACAAAACTTTACCCTTACTCATAAAATCAAGCCCGCCGATGATGTGAAGCAGGGTGGACTTACCGGCTCCCGAAGGACCGATAATCGCCAGATACTCGCCATCAAAAACAGCCATATTTATATCACAAAGAGCGGTTGTCGCTGCGCCGCCGCTATTATAAACCTTCGAGAGCGAAATTACTTCTATCAACTTATTCATAACGCAGGGCCTCGCATGGTTTAAGCCGGGAGGCGCGCAGGGCCGGGAATAAACTGGAGACAAAAGAAATCAGGAGACCGATAGTGCTGATTAAGATTATATCTTTGTTTCTCAAAGAAACCGGCAGATAGTCAATATAGTATATGGATTCCGGCAGCTTAACAAAGTGGTACTCTTTAAGCAATAGGCATAAACCCACGCCTAATCCGGCGCCAAAGGCCACGCCGATTAACCCCAGGATAATTCCCTGGATGCTGAATATAGAGAGTATTTTTCGCGGGCTAAAGCCAAGGGCTTTTAAAATACCGATATCCTTTGTCTTCTCAACTACCTTAACCGTGAGAGTGCCAAATATGTTAAAGGAAGCGACGACAATAATTAAACTTAAAATAATGAACATGGTTATTTTCTCAAGTTTCAAGGCGGAAAATAAAGCCTGGTTGTTTTCCATCCAGGTATTGATTAAAAAACCCTCTTTGCCAAACACATCAAGCTCTTTCTTTATCTCGATCGCCGCGAAAGGGTCTTTTACTCTTACCCCCAAGAAAATAAGATAGTTATCGCTTAAATCTTTAGCTTTATTCAAACCGCATACCAAATAATTGTTATCGACATCGTAAAGGCCGATTTTAAACACGCCTTTAATATCGTCCTCTTTTACCTTTAACTTTTTGTTGAGAGGATAATAAGAAAATTTATCGCCGCCGATAAGTTTATTTCGCAAACCCGTTCCGATATAAAAGCCGTCATTATCTCTCTTGTCAATAAGATACTGTTCAAAAGTCTGTTTTTCCCGCTGGTTATTAAAATCAACGCCCCTCACGACCAAAGGGAAAACATAATCATCAAATTTACCAAAAACCTGAGTCTGTATAAAAACTGCCGCGCTCTCGACCCCTTGGGTTTTACGCACCCTTTCAATTACGCTATCAGGGATATCTCTATTTACGGTCTCAAGAGTTATGTGATAGTTAAAGCGGAGAAGTTTCTCCATAAGATCCTGGTCAAAACCGTTCATCACCGAGATAACCACAATCAACGTAGCCACGCCGAGGGTAACCCCTAAACAGGCGATTATACTGATAAAAGAGACGTGGCGGGCTTTGCCTCGAAAAAGG
>JBDRDG010000067.1:0-12864 GCA_043821045.1 Candidatus Omnitrophota bacterium
AACTCCTTAAAGACGCGGGCTTGAACATATTGAATAACCAAACCATCCTGAGCATGTCGAAGGACAGCCGTAGTATCTTTTCTTACGGGCTCCCGCAGAACAGCTTGTCCTGAGTATTCATCTCGGGAGAATCCCGACCGCAATACTTCGTATTGCGCCCCCGCTCCATCCCCACCCGTAACAGGCCGGGTATTGCGCGTCGGGATAAAAGAACGCGAGCAAATTTTTTAGGTAACCCCCGCCCCGAGGACTTTCACACTGTGAAATTCCCGGGACTTAGCCCTTGGAATTTTCCTCACAAGGAAAATTCCTAAGGGCATTTTACCAGGGCATTTTACCCTAAAGGGCACAAGCACCCTAAAAGGTACAGGCCGAATTTTCCCATAGCCTTCAGCTTAGAAAATTTGGGGTCGGCCCGAACGTAGCCTGCCCGTAAGGGTATCCCGGCAGATTTTTCATAGCCTTCGGCTTAGAAAAATCTGGGTTTAAGTAACAAGTATTTAGCAAAATGAAGCTCCTCGGGCTATCCCGAAATACCGGGATCCCGCGACACCATTATATAAATAAACACAGGAAAGCGGGAAAGCCCACGGTTTCCTACATCCGCTATCCCGACCACGCTTCCATCCGCGACAAGAGACCTTAAGTGTATCGCGTCGGGATAAAACTAAATACATATTATTTGTGATTTGTTTATTGCCTCTTGTAATTTAAAGATTTTGTTGCTGAAACCTTTAAGTTACACCAAAGGCAGGCGATAAGGAATCTAATTACTGTAACGCTTGTTTAAATGAAGAACTCTACGGCCGGCAGGTGTAGGTATCCAGCTCTTTTCTTATAACCTCACGCGGGCACTCCATAATAATAATATATGTATATTCTAAAGGATTATGATCGCCCTTCGCGACGCGAGCGTATAAATCAAATAAGTTACAACTTAAACTTAGCCACTAAATCTTTCAGATCCAGCGCCATGCGGGAAAGTTCCTGGGCACTGCTGGCCATCTCCTGCATCGAAGCTGTCTGTTCCTGGGTTGATGAGGTAGCTTCCTCGGCGGCTGAGGCTGACTCTTCAGAGATCGTGCTAATCTCATTCACCGCCTCCACTACCTTCTTAGTACCGTCCAGCTGCCTTAAACTGGCTGAAGCTATCTCGTTGACTACGCGTGAGACCTCCTTATTAGCCTCTACTATCTGATTTAATACTCTGCCCACTTCATTTACTATCGTGGTACCTTGTGATATCTCGCGCGTACCCCGTTCCATGGCGCTAACGGCATTGCTCGTTTCACTTTGGATGTCCGACACTAACTTGCCTATGTCTTTAGCGGAAGCGGCTGAGCCTTCGGCTAACTTACGGACTTCCTCAGCGACAACAGCAAAGCCGCGTCCGGTCTCACCGGCACGCGCCGCTTCAATCGCGGCGTTCAAAGCCAGCAAATTTGTCTGGTCGGCTATTGTCGTCAATACGTTTACTATCTCCGATATCTGTTTTGAGCGGCCGACAAAACGCTTGACAACCTCTGCCGATGAACCAATTACCTCACTGATAATCGATATCCGCTCTACAGCCTGCCCGGCAAGTTTACCGCCTTCCTGAGCGGTATTGGTCGCCTTCTCGGAAGAAGCCGCTGCCGTCTGGACGTTACTGGCAACCTGTTTCACCGAACTAGACATATCCTCCATAATTTTAACGGTACTTTCTACTTTAGAAGCCTGTTTAGAAACGCCTTTTGATACCTGCTGAATAGTATTGGATATATCCACGCTTGTCGTGTTCATCTGCTGGGCTGTGGTAGAAAGATTCTGGGAAGAAATATTTACTTTATCAGAGGTATTACGCACCTGGGAAACCATATTATGAAGAGTAGAAACGAATTTGTTAAAAAGACTGGCCAACTGGCCTATTTCATCTCTGGAAGCCACCGATATCTTTTTCGTCAAATCGCCGCCGCCTTGAGCAATCTTACCGAACATATCAACGACTTGATTTAAAGGGCGCGAAACAACTTTAATAACAAAAATTATAACTGATACTATCGCTATAAGTAATGCCACAAGCGATAACGACACAGACACCAGTATCATTCGATTCACTTTCTTATCGATCGTCTCTGCCAATAAACCTAAGCGGATCGTACCGACTCTTTCCTGCTGCATGCCAAATATCGGCATAGCAACGTCAAAATAACCGACACCCTCCACCTTATCCTTATACGCCTGGACAAAGGATTCGGTAGCCTGAAGGGCGTTTAAACCGACAACGTCACGCGATACACCGCCAATACTCTTAGGGGCACTGTGATAAATAATCTCGCCCTCTAAATCAACTACAAACACGTAACCTAAGTCGGGGTGGCTTTTGAGAGTATTTACGCACAAATCGTTCATCCCTTCCAGCTGGCGTATGTTTAAACCTAAATTCAACACATCGCGCATGCTGTTCTGTATCTGCGCTCCGACCTCAAAAACATTGTCATAAAGAGCCTGTTTATATTCCCCCCGGAAGCTCACGATGTTAATAAAAGAATTAAGGCCCAGAGAAAACAGCAATATACCAACGACCATCGTCATTATTTTTCCGCGCAATCCCAAATTCATGGTTCCCTCTCCCTTTCTTTTCTTAAGTTATTAAATTTTTATTAGTAGTAATAATAAATCTATTTCTAAATTCTTCCGGTAAAACGCGTAACTAAGAATACAGCAACAATAAAAACCGACAGCGATAACAATAACGATTTTGCGGCCATATCTTTTACTTTTCTATTAACCGTCTCCTCTAACAACCCCAATCGAATCGTGACTGCTCTTCCCGCCTCCCGGTCAAACACCGGCAAAGAAACGTCAAAATAGCCAACACCCTCTTTCTTATACTGCTGAACGATAACATCTCTCGCCTGCAAGGCGAATAAACCAACTGTATCGCGAGATGTGCCGCCAATACTTTCAGGAACACTATGATAAATAATATTTCCTTGAGTGTCAACCACAAAAACATACCCTAAATCGGGATGGCTTTTCAACACATTAACACATATTTCATTCATACCTTCTAACTGGCGGATATTTAATCCCAGATTTAGCACCTCGCGCAGGTTATTTTCTATCTGGCCGCCGGTCTCAATAACCTTCTCGTATAGGGCCTGTTTGTACTCTCCACGGAAACTCACGATGTTAATAAAAGAATTCAGCCCGAGGGAACTGGCCAAGACGACCACAAAAATTATAACTGTTTTATTACGCGGCTGTAAAGTCACAATCCCTTAATCTTTGCTATTTAATTATATTATAAATTAACTTCAAAAAAATACAAGGACTCTCCTCCCCACCCTTGAAAAAGTTGGGGCGCGACGAACTCTTCGGAAATACAAGGATCTTTATCGTGTTTTAATTCACTAAAAAATGCTCTGGCATCTGCTATAAAATTTATAAACGGATTGTCAAAACTTATAGCGAAGAATCGCTTTCATCCTTCGCCGTAATCCAAGCTATTCTTTAATAATTTCGGTAGCAGTCTGCAATAAATTTAATGGTATAGATACACCCATGCTATTTGCTGTCTTTAAATTCACGACTAAATCAAACTTCTCTAGGATGACAACCGGCATATTGCTGGCATCTTCACCTCTTAACATTCTGATAGCCGCTTTTCCTACCTCCGCACCTAATCTGCCATAATCAACGCCTAATGCCAGTAGAGCGCCTTTTTTTCCTACGGCTGTAAGCGAACTTATATTGGGTATTTTTGCTTCTGCAAGAGCCGCCGTTATCGGCTCAGGCTTTGATATTATAGCCGATGCTGCGGTGAGCAAAATAGCGTCAACATTTTCTTCTTTTACAATACGCATAGCTTCGTCTACCTCTTTAGGGCCTCTATAAGGCACGGCAACTGCCGTATAGCCAAATTTACCCTGTATTCCTTCAGCCTCTTCCCAGGCTATTACGGCATTCTTCTCATCAGGGTTATAAATAACTCCCAGGGTTTTAAAATCCAGAAGCTTCTTTAAGACTAAAATTTGAGCTTCCGCCGGCACCTTAATACTTCCTCCCGTTATGTTAGCCCCGGCGCGCTCCCAACTATCAGAGATATGCGCTTCCACAGGATCATAAGAATTGCAATAAACAGCAGCCATCCCTTTCTTATCTACAATTATTTCCCTTCCCAACTGGGCAACTGATGTTCCATAAAGATACACCAAATCTGTCGTAGCCGGGTCAATACCCTCCAATATCTCTCTTGCTTTATTCTTATCACGATTAGCGCTCACTTCTGTCCAGTTAACGTCATAGGCTTCATTTACAACCCTCATAAAATTTTCCTCGGAAGGCTGGCGGCTATGAAATAAAACAATCGTAATATTCTTCTTCTCTTTAGCGAAAGCCGCGCCGCTTAAACCGCACAACATAAGCAGTGAACAGACAAAAAATACCATTCCCTTTCTCATAACCATACCTCCTTTTATTCTCTGGTTAAAAATTCCTTCCTAAAGCCAGAATTATATTTATACTCTATACTATCGTTGCCGTTTCTTGTGTCAAGATTTATTTCTTTTTATTATTGATTATTATATTTATTTAGTGATTTTTAGCGATATGATCAAAACCAACAGGCATCTGATATCAGCGGCTAAAAGCGATTTCTAACCCACGAGGTAATAGCGGCGATAAACTACGACTCGGGGAAGACAGAGGACAGAATTCAGAAAACAGAGGTCAGAAGACAGAGATCAGACGTCAGCTGTCAGACATCAGATATAAGCTGTCAGCCTTCAACTACAAAGCGATAAAGGAACACGATAAAGCTCATGGCTGAAGAGTGAAAGCGGAGAGCGATTTTTATCTTTTACGAAGGAGCTTTTCCGCCAAAACAAGGATTTCTTCCGGTTTTATTGACGTAAGGCAGATATATCCTTTCAAACACCTGTGGGCAAGGCATATTTTACAGGCAACATCTTTATGGCAATAGGCGGATTTTTCTCCCAAGGGCTTCCAGCGCCGGGGAGAAAGGCCTGGATCAGCCCGCCCGAAAATAGATATAACCGGCCTGTTTACAGCGGCAGAAATATGTACCGGCCCGCTATCATTGGAGATTAAAATATCCGCCCTTTTAAGAAGAGACCCTAGTTGGGATAAGGTTAAAAATCCCCTTAAATCACATATATACGGACGCTCTTTCAAGATCATTTCTGACGCCCCGTCCTGATCTGACCCGGAAATTACCGCTATTTTGGGATTACACCTCTTCTTTAAAAAATCAATTAACTCAATAAAATACCCCGGCGGCCATCGCTTTGACAAACAAGAAGCGCCGGAATGGATAATAATCAACAGGTCATCATGAAAAATACCCTTTGCCGCTAAAATCTTATCGATAAAATCCGTCTCAGCTTTTTTTAAAGGGAAAAACATATCTTTGCTTAAAACCGGCACTTTGAGTTTACGCAATAAATCAAGGTTATACTCTAACTCGTGCTTTTCTCCCTTGTTTTTTGTATGCGGCAATTTTATACTAAGAAGAAAACCCATGTCTTTATCCCAGCCTATACGTAAAGGGATGGCGGCAAGAAAAGTCATGAGATTAACCCGTTTGGTGGGATGTAAAATTACCGCCCAATCAAAGCGCTTCTTACGCAGTTTAAAGATAAACCTTAAAGAAACAAGAATACCTTTATCTTTGTGATATTTATCATAAACGATAACTTCGTCTAAATAGGGATTGCCGACGAGGATATCTTTCGTGTATGGCCGGCATAAAAAAGCGATGTAACTTTCCGGATAAGCCAAGCGTATATTCTTTATTACCGGCGTTGATAAAACAACGTCGCCGATGCGATCGGTCCTTACGATTAATATTCTCTTTGGCTGAATCATAGCTATCAATTCAAAATGACGAAAAAACTAGCGTATAGCGTTTGGCGGATAGCGCATAGTATCAACTAATTCAAAATGCCATCCCATTTAAAAATAACCAATAAACGAGATACAAACAAATCCCGTACTTTAATAATTTGTTTATAATTAAATCACAATATACAATACACAAATTATAAACAATACACTCCCGCTGCGCGGGATCCCGCTCTATAAAATTAATCAAAGGTGCAGGAAAATCCAAAAACCCAAATCACAAAAATCTTTTGTATATTGTTTATTGGAAATTGTAATTTGTTTGTAATTTGGGGTTTGTGATTTGTAATTTTTCCCATCATTCCTGTTTGGTTATTGGATTTTGGTTATTGGTCATTATTTGGTTATTGTTTCTTGTATCTTGGTTATTCTCTATTTACCTCATAACGCTTTCAAAATTATCAATGATGGAGAATAAATTTCCGCGTTTATCCTTGTTGAGTTCCGCATAAATCCGCTTCTATTATTCAACTATACGCCATACGCTAGTCAAAATTATCTTGCATCATTTTTCTTAATCTTGCTTATCACTTCATCAACAGCCGTCTCCACGCATTCCGGCGAGATATCATCCATAGAACCCGTCTTATAAGGATATCCTTTGCTATAAGGAAAAAAACCCTTTCCGCCGGCGGTTAGAGTTTTATGATTATCCGACCACGGCTCGTAATTAAAAGGCTTTGTCGGACCAAAAAGAGCGATAACCGGCAGGTTAAGATAACTGGCAAGATGCATAATACCGGTATCCACAGATAAAAGGGCCATAGCGTATTTGTCGAGAAGGTAACAGACATCATAAAAAGATGTCCTGCCAACAAGGCTAACACCTCCCGGCAGAGAAGATACATTTTGATAATAAGCCATGTCTTTTTCTTCGCCGATAAGAACTATGGGGTATTTTCTCGCCAGGCGCTCAACGGCAATTTTTAACTTATCTTGGGGATAGTTTTTATCAGACCATTTGGAAGTAGTGGCGACAAACAACGAAGCGGTAAAAGAAAAATCTTTCCACTTTCCCATTTCTTCCCGGGAAAAGATAAAATAACCTTTTCCACCTGATGAATCGGCAATCAATTCAGAGATTAATTTTATATTCCGCTCTTTAAGGTGCAAACCGCCTTGACGCCGCCTAAACATCGGTGTATGCCGTTTAACACCTAAGATAAAAGGAAGAAGCGAGTGTTTAAAATCAGCAATTAAGTCGTAGCCGCCGCGGAGTTTCCTGCAAAAATCTACTTTTTGCCCCAGCGGCCAATGTTTGTCATAAACAAGGCTTTGATCAACCGCGCTATGGCGGCTTAAAAACTCCCGCGTGCGGGGAGAAACTATGGCGGTAATCTTGACGGCCGGGTAATTAGCCCGCATTAAATCTAAAGCCGGTAAAGATAAAATAGCGTCGCCGATATTGCTAGGAAAGTTTATCAGTATATTGTTAACCATCTTGATTTACTATCCGCCTTACCTCTCTCGCTACCACAGGCGGCGTTATTTTCTTCATACAGCGGCTATCATCACAAGCGAGCTTATAGCAGGGTATGTTGCAGCCGCTATCTCCTTTAATCACAAATACTTTTTCTCCCCGCGGAGCGGTAATCGCCGCGTCGGTCGGCCCAAAAAGAACTAAAACCGGCGCGCCCACGGCGGCGGCTAAATGGGCCGGGCCTGAATCGGACGAAATCACTAAATCAGCCTGTCCGAGGATAGCGGCAAGTTCGTTTAAACTCGTCCTGCCGCATAAATTAACTACCTCTTGATTTACCTTCTTTGCTACGGCCGAAGATATCGTCTCATCCTTTGTAGCACCGATTAACAAAAACAAACAATCCAGATCATCTAATTGATTAATAAGTTCAACAAAATTATCCTGCGGCCATCTTTTCATAATCCAGTTGCTCGAAGGGTTAATCACTACCAGATACCGCTTACTTTTTTTATATCGGCTGATTAAACCGGCTGCCGCCTTACTTTCTCTTTCATCGAGAGTAAAACGCGGTAAAGTATCGCCGATTTTAATCCCGGCCGCCTCAAAAATACGAAAATAAACTCCTGAACGGTGTAAAGAGCCGCCGCGCGGCGGCTCAACCGTCTGGCTAAGGAGAAAAGATGTTTTCCTCCGGCGGTAACCGATACGTCTAGGTATGCCGGCGAAAAAACATAAAAGCATACGCGTAAACGAACGGTGGATGAAAAAAACCGTATCGAAATTCTTCCGGCGCAGCCGGCCGATAAACTTAATCCGGGAAATAAATCCTCTATGAGTATCCTTTTCGCTAAAAGTTATAACCTCATCGATAAAAGGATTGGCATTAAATAAATCTTTCATACCTCCGGCAACCATAACCGCTAAGAAAGAAGCGGGAAACTCTTTCTTTATCGCGCTAAATACCGGTAGAGTCATAACACAATCGCCCAGCCAGTTTACTTCGACAACGAGGATTCGCTTCATCTTCTTCAATAAGGATTTCTCACTCGCCGGAAGACATTGTAGAAACCGCTCAGTTTAGCCCAAAGACGAACACCTAAATCTCTTTCGTTAACCTTTATCCGGCGCAAGGCGAATCTTTCAAGTTTCTTGGAAAAGCCGCGGTTAGTGGCGCAGGCGCAGAGGTAGCCGCTTTTCTTGACCTCTTCAAGAACCCGTTCATCAAACCCGCCTAAAGGATAAGCGATGGTATTGATCTCGCGGTTAAACATCCTTTCCAAAAAACCTTTTGAATCTTTAATCTGCCTTTTAACCGCTCCGTTGTTGAGAACGGGAAGATAGAGATGGTCTAAGGTATGCGACCCGATATCGACTCGCGTTTGATCAAGAAACCAGTCTATGTCATCTTGCGATAAGTAGTTGTTATCGCCGATTTTATTCGCGATGATAAAAATAGTCGCGGCAAAATCGCGTTGTTTTAAAACCTTAACCGCCGCTAAGTTGTTTTTATATCCGTCGTCGGCAGTTAATATGACCGTATTACGCGGCAGGCTTTTTTTCTCACGTAAAAAGCGGCAATACTCTTCAAGCGCCATAACATTGTAACCGCCTTGTTTAATAAAATCCATCTGGCGCCGGAAAGTATCTAGAGATACCGCGGCATACTCGCCTACCTGGTTTTTATCAAAAGAGTGGTACATAAAAATCGGAACCGAATAGTTAGCGTAAAGCCAGCCATAAACGGCGGCGGCGGCGAAAAAGATAACCGCTATCGATAAAGATAATTTCCTTTTCATCATAACGCCATCGCTTTCTTATATACGGCCTCTGTCTGTTTAACCATAGCATCAAGAGAAAACTTCTCAAGACTCAACCTGGCCTTAGCGACCAAAGATTGACGGAGAGAATCACCGGCAATAAGTTTTTCTATGGCTTGAGCGAGGCTTTTAGGCGTGTAATCATAAAAGAGAAGGCCGTTTTCTCCCGCTTTAACTATCTCCTTTATGCCGCCGGTTGAGAAAGCTACAACCACAACATCTTTAGCAAAGGCTTCCAGGATACTGTAGCCGAACCCCTCTTTAGACGAGGCAACGACAAGGATATCGATTAAATCGAGAAACTCTTGGGCCGCTAAAGATACGAACGAAACGTAATCATTAAGGCCGGCACTCTCAACTTCCTCTTTTAGCTTCTCCTTCAATTTTCCCTCGCCTGAGATTAAAAGGCTAATATCGCTGTATTTAGCGCGAAGAAGATTAAGAGCCCGCAGGGTGAGGATATGGCCTTTCTCCGCCGAAAGCCTGCCTAATATACCGAGTTTAACGCCGCATCCTTTTCCCTGCCGACGGCTTGCCTCCCGGCGCCGCTTCTTAAAATCATCAGGGCTAATACCGTTATAAACCACATTTATCTTCTCTTTCTTAACCCCCATGTCTGTCTTAATGTGTTCGGCGACAGCGCCGCTGACGGCAATCGACAAGGCCCCTTCAAAAAAGAACAACCGCCGGAATATATGGCGACGGTAGAAACCATGGAAGGTTGAAACATAACTCCTCCCGCATGCCTTATGCAGCAAGAAGGCGAGAAACTGAGTCACTCTCGTGTTAGCGTGGATTATATCTATCTTCTCCTTGATAACCAAGGGTATCAAAATCAATAAAGATAAAAAGATTTTCGGCGACAGTATCGATTTAGTGTTAATCGGAACGGTCTTATACCTTACTCCGGCGGCGGAAAGCTCACCAGCCCACTTACCGCCGCAAGAACCAATCCATACATTGTTGCTCAACGACAGTCCTCTGGCTAAATTAGTGACATAACGAGAAATCCCGCCGGTATTAAGATGCGTGGTTAAAATAAGTATGTTCATCACGATCTTCCTTTGAATAAATTTTTAGTAATAATTTCTTTTACTTTACGACAGACTTCCTCCGGCGTTATATTTTTCATACAATCAAGCCGCCGGCACCTGTTTTTATAGCAAAAAGAACAGGCCGTTTTCTTATGTATAATATGGAGATTATCACACTCTACGACATGCCTTGCCGGATCAGTAGGGCCAAAAAGGCCGACAGTCTCAACCTTTAAGCTGTAAGCTAAATGCATAGTTGCCGTATCCTGGCTGATGAAAACCGCAAAAGACTTTAATATAGCGGCAAGGTCGCTTAACGATGTCTTGCCACAGAGGTTAACGATACTGCCGTTAAAGGAACTTTCCAAAATAGCGGCTGCCTTCTTAGCCGAAGAGTCTCCGATAAGAACTATTTTAAAAGAAGGGAAAGACTCTATAAACAATTTAATAAAACGTTTCGTCTGCGAGGGTGGCCAATTCTTCGTCTGCCACTTAGGCGAAGCCGAAACATTAATACCAATACACTCTTTCGCTAAAACGGCGGTAAAAGATAAGGAAGAAAATTCTTTCACCGGCCAGAATGACAGTTTTTTTTCATCCAAACTCAGGCCCAAGAGGTTAAGGATCTTTTCCTGCGAAGCCAACGGCCCAACAGGCTCTTGAGACAGCTCTGCCCTATTTGTAAGGAGAAAACCCAACTTACGGGCGTAACCGAAAGACTTGCGGGCAAAGGCAAGAAAAGTTAATATATGCGATACCCTGCTGTTTTGAAAATCAATTATATAATCGTAACTTGCCCGACGCAGCTTGACGGCGATCTTCCTTATATGGCTTAATCTTTTATATCCTTTATCAACACCAACAACTTTATCTAAATAAGGGCATTGGGAAAACAAAGGGACATATCTTTCAAGTGTAAGTAAAGTAATTTCGCTTGCCGGGAAATGTTTTTTTACCGCCGCAAGAGAAGGGATTGACAGGATAAGGTCACCAAAAGAAGATATCTTTACAACCAGGATTCTTTTAAACTCTTTCGCCACCTTATATACTTTCTTAGTCTCGGCGATGTTAGAAACAAAAGAGTATTTACTTTCGACTTTCAACCGGGCATGGCGAATTAAGCGTTCGGTTAAAGGGCGGTCTTTAATCAGCTCCAATATAGCCCGGCTTAAAGAACCCACGTCGCCGGGAGGAACTAAAACACCGTCCTTCCCGTCTTCGATTATTTCGCTTACCGCGCCGACTTTAGCGGCGATAACCGGCACGCCGCAGGCAAAAGCTTCAATTATTACCCGGCCGAAAGATTCGGGAACGACCGAAGGGAAAACCAGCATATGAGAGCGCGATAATAATTTGTTTATATCCGGCTGGTATCCTGAAAACCGCACATGATGATCCAAAGAGTATTTAGTGACTAAATTTTTTAAATGGCTGAAATACCTTTCTTTCGCTGTTTCGGCTGACCCGGCTATTTTCAATTTTACATCGGGATATAACCGCACGACATGGCGCATCGCTTCAATAACATACTCATACCCCTTAGAAGGGCTTATCCTTCCGACGCTTACAATCGATATTCCGCTGGGACGTTCCTTGTAAGGGACAAATTTATACCTATCGAGATCAACCCAGCGGTTAATAACTCTTATTTTATCGGCGGGGACGCCGAACTTATCCTCCATATGCCGGGCGACTACGCCGGAAGGACATATGACAAATTTACCCCAAGCCATAACTCGGCTTAATAAATGGACAGAATAGAAGCCGTGAGCGGTGGTAATAAAATCAACCTCGCTATTACGCGTAGCGAAAAAACTAATCCATGCAGGCACTCTTGAGCGGGCGTGAACAATATCAACATCTTCCTTATCAATAATCGAACGCAGATTCCTTATGCGCAATAAGATAGCCAACGACTTGCTATAGACATCAAGAGTATAATGCTTCACTCCTAAAGCCTGTAACTCCTTCACCATGCGACCGCCGCCGGATACGACAATAATCTCGTCTTCTTTATCTTTGTAGTACTTCGCTAGATCAAGGACTCCTGTCTCTACTCCGCCTAAATCCATCCTGGGAACTATCTGAATCATCTTCATTTCTTCAACCCAAAACTTGCGTTAGAAATCACAACTTTTTACTGCCTCATGAAAACTATATGGTTGCGAGAACAACTCGCGAAATAAAAAAACGCAAGTAAATTTTTTAGGTAACCCCGCACCGAAGAATTTCACACTGTGAAATTCCCGGGACGTAGTCTTAGGAATTTTCCTCACAAGGAGAATTCCTAAGGGTCTTGTACCCTAAAGGGTACAAGCCGACTTTTCCATAGCCTTCGGCTTAGAAAATTCGGGGTCGGCCCGAGCGCAGCCTGCCCGTAAGGGACTCCGGATAGATTTCTCATAGCCTTCGGCTTAGAAAAATCCCGGTTCAACGCCTCATCGGTATTTTCTAAACTTTATTAAAACCGTATTTAACGATATCTCCCTCCTCTTAAAAAATACTTTTATAGCGGCAACCCTTCGGACCCAATCATAAAATACTCATTACCGCCCTTTCAAGAATATCTTTATTATACTCATAGAGAGAATAGGGCGGCTGTTTTAAATCAGCGATAAGATACGGCGGCCTTAAGAAATTCGCTAAATTTTCTATGGAAGAAAAGAAATTTATATGATGCGTC
>JBDRDG010000068.1:0-2305 GCA_043821045.1 Candidatus Omnitrophota bacterium
GTAAACCTTTATATTCTTGTCAACTACCTGAAGCATATCTTTATCGCCTGTAACTATATATACCTCGATGCCTTCCCTGGACATCTTTTTAGCGATAGTAGCCAGGACATCGTCTGCCTCAAAACCCTGTTTTTCAAAAATAGGTATGTTATACGCTGATATGATTTCTTTTATTAAACCCATCTGGCTTACAAGATCGTCCGGCATGGGTTTTCTGTGAACCTTGTAATCCTCAAACTGCTCGTGTCTGAACGTGGGGCCTTTCAGGTCAAACGCCACCCCGATATAAGCAGGCTTTTCTTTTTCCAGCAACTTTTTAAGCATCAGGATAAAACCATAGGCCGCGTTCGTGGGCTTGCCTTTTGAATTCCTGAGCTCTTTTATGGCGTAAAAAGCCCTGTAACAATAAGAATTTCCGTCAATCAAAAAAAGTTTTTCTTTTTTAGTCATTCATTATTTATACGGGATTTCCTAAAATAGGAAGGGTATTTCTCTGCATAAATCAGGCGGTTCTGCTACTCCGGTAAAATGCTCAACATTGCTTCGAATTCTTTTTTGGCGCCTGCAAAATCTCTCTGGCGGTAATGTATCATACCTTCTTTGTAATAATCCTCTATCCTGGCCTCCTTCATTTTAAACTTTATTTCTTCTTCCAGTTCCGAAAGCAGCTTGTTTCCCTTGGACTTTTGATTGGCAATCCTTATTACATCCAGCGCCTTTGCGTATTCGCCTTTATTGTAATAATCCTTTGCTTTGTTAAAAGAAACGCCTGCCTCGTCATTAACTGCTGATCGCGTTTCTTTAACATTTCCTTTGCCGGCTTTTTCTTTTCTTAGTCTTTCTTCGGCCAGCTTCAGGGATTCCTGAATTTCTTTATCTAAATTCTTATCCGATCCGGAGGCATTGACCGGTTCTTTCTTTTTTTCAGACCTTACCCTTGTCCAATCGGAATCTTTTTTTGGTTTTGGCTTAGGCGCTGGTTTTTGTTTTTTTTCAACGGGCCTTTTAGCAGGCGCTACCTTCTTGTATTTTATTACTTTTGGCTTAGGTTCTGGTCTTTGTTTTTTTTCAACGGGCTTCTTAACAGGGGCCTGCTGTTTTATTTTTGGCGAGTCAACTTTTTCTGTTTTATCAAGCAGGCCGAGCTTTTCTAATCTAACTCTTGCTTCCTGAGCCCACTGATCGTTCGGATCGCCTAATTTATATCTTTTCATCCAGTAAAAAGCAGCCTTTTCCAACTCGCCTTTTCGTTCGTAAAGAAGGGCTAAATTCGTATGGACTTCTTTATATTTCGGATCTATGGAGAGGGCTTTCTCGTATTCTGCTTCTGCCCTATCCAGCCATCCTTTTGTCTCAAATAGAATACCAAGGTCATTGTGCGGGGAAGCGTATCCGGGTTTAATGTTAGCGGCCTTTTGGTACCATTCAATAGCGGTATCTATGTCGCCGCGCTGCTGCGCATCATAACCCTTTGTTCGGTATTGTTCCGCTTCGCTTGATACGCCTATATCTTCATTAATGGAATATATATAAGAAACATTTAAAAATGGCAGGAAAAATAAGATTGCAAAATATATTAACCCCTGTCTTGCAAATCTTGTACAATTTATTTTTTCCATTGCTCATAAGTGTATCATATACCTCTTATTGCGTCAAGAATAAAATTAAGCAAGTTTGTATTATTTGAATGCTTGGATAACACATTGCATAGTTACCAGCCCTGGCAGGCTTTCGAAAAGACGTCCCCTGGCTTCGCCAGGGACTTGCTGAAGTCCTGAGCTAGTGTCGAGGGGCGCTTACCCGCCCCAGCGGGTCGGCCTTCGCTCCGTTTTTCTTCTCGCTCGTCCGCCACAGTTCCTGTGGCGGACACCATGCCCGCTCGAAGAAAAAAGGCTTTTCTCAAAACCTACCGGAGCAGAGAAACGAGCGAGGGAGAAAACGGAGCGAAATTTTCTCGCTGGGAAAATTTCGCGTCCTTGAAACCCGCTGGGCTGGGCAGGGCTAAAGCATAATCAACCATTGAAAGTATTACAAGAATTATGGGTTATTTTCGAGTTGTTCGGAAAAATAGCCGCCGGTCAGGGCATCTATGTCTGCGGTGAGTTCCTGAAGTCTGAGTTCTTTTTCAAGGCTGACTTTTAAGTCCCGGGGAGGCGAGGTCAGTATCTCTATCTGAAGCCGCCTTCTTTCAAAGTACGTCCTTGTAACCTCGTTCATTATATCATCTCTCAATTCTACCATTAATTTCGACCTCGTGTCTATGGACGTCTGGTCATCGTTCCAGATAAGCTCTCCCATATTCCAG